>JAYVWD010000465.1:0-12283 GCA_043786345.1 Pseudomonadota bacterium | reverse complement strand
TGGCGGCGGGGCCGGTGGCGGCGGGGCTGGCGCCGGTGGCGGTCAGGTCCCAAGGAGTAACGCCGCCCGTTCCCCGGCTGCGGCCCCTCGGACCGGTGCATCGGGTCCCCGTCCGCTAGCGGGCGCGGGGGCCTCCGGCGGCTCGACGACCTCTTCGGCCGCGGGCTCCGACGGCTCGGCCGGCGCAGGGGACGGCCTCAGCGGCACGGGATCTCCTCCGAATTCGGACGGCTCGGCGGCGGCAGGCTCCGACGGCTCTAATTCGACGGCAGCCGGCGGCTCCGACGGCTCCAGTACTGGCATGGCCTCGGCGGCGGCCGGTTCGGGCGGCTCGGTCCCGGATACCCCGATCGGCGCCAGCGGCGGCAGCTCCCACACGCCCTTCGGCGGCGAACCCGAACGTTCGACGGCGGCCGGCAGCGACGGCTCGTTGGGCGGCGCGGGCGCCATCGACGGCGCGGCCGCGGCAGGCGGCACGGACACCAAATCGACGACTTTTGGCGGCGCGGGTGGCAGCGGCGGCTCGGCCGGCGCCACGGCGGAAGGGACGACCTTTGGCGGCGGCGGCATCAGCGATGGTTCGGCGGGCGCCACGGCGGAAGGGACGACCTTTGGCGGCGGCGGCATCAGCGACGGCTCGGCCGGCGGGACGGGCGACGGCGGCTTGGCAGGGGGCGCGGGCGGTCTTGGAGGCCTGGGCGCTTCCGATTTGCCCACAACTCCTGACGTCGCCCTCCGCGGCGACGAGCCCACCTCTTTGATCAAAGCGCCGGTTAGATTGAAGGAGGGCCACTGAAATGACGACGCTCGACCGCGCGATCCCGCGCTCCCTGACGATATTTTCCGCCCTCTGCGCGCTCAACGCCTGTCGAGCCGACGACGCCAATACCGCGTCGATCAAGTCGCTCGACAACCTGACGCGCGGCGACCGCGCCCTCGTCCAGAACAAATGCGGCGTGTACTTGACCCCGAACTCCCTGACCAAAATGGTGCCGGCAGACAAACAGAAGTTAAGCCACATCTACGCCCACTCCGACGCCGCCGCCTACGAGGCGGCCGGGACCTTCATGGCCGTGCCGAAGCCGCTCCAGTCGATGTTTTTCGCCGCGGGCGGCGTCATCCGCGTCGTCAAGGACGCCAACAAGTACTGCAAATCCAAGATCAAGAGCCCGGACCAGCTGGCGTTCGCGAGCGAATCCACCGACTCGGTCGATGCTTGCTGGGACGTCTGGGACGGGAAGCTCGAGGTCATCGTCCGCGACAATGAGGCCGCCGTGCACCACGCGCTCGTGCGGTCATTCGGCTACATTTATACCCAGTTCTACGCCGCGCGCGCGCCCATCCTCGCGGAGCGGAAGGACGTGGAAGACATCGTGAACAAAGGCATGGCCCGCTTCAAAGGCCAGCGCCAGAAGCTCGGCGAGGCCCTGCTCAAAGACCTTCAGGACGACCCCAAAGCGGTTCGCGCCAGGTTCACGCTGCTCGCGAAGACGAACAGCCTGGACTTCGGCAACTTCGTGATCGCCGACTCCATCGACTCGTACTACTGCTCGCCCGAGACGCGCGCCGTGTTCAAGTCGGAGTTCCCCGCGACCTGGAAGGTGTTCACCGAAGGCGCGCTGGCAATGACCATAGACCTGGGCGAGCCGTTCGCCAAATGAGGCGCCGCGCCCTCGGCCGGGCGCGCGGTTTCCCGGCGCTCGATCGTGACGGCGGTGCAGTCGTCGGCTAGGACGAGGCCGGCGCCGGCGGCCCGCGCCATGGCGGGGAGCCGCTCGCCGAGCCGGTCGCCGCCGCCGCTTTGGGCCGCCGCTGCCACCCGATCCCGAGCTTCGGCGCCAGGCGGAAGTAGCTCCAGAGAAAGAGGTTCTTCTCCAGGTGGGCGCCGCTCTCGCTGAACGCCAGGATGAGCGCCAGCGGCACCGCCACGACGGCCGTCGCGAGGAGGCGCGTGGGTATGACGTTCGTGATCCACGGCGCGCAGACGCCCGCGGCGCGTTGGAGCTGGTAGGGGAGCTTCATCTCAACGGTATCGACACGTCGGCGCCGGACCATGACCCGGATGGAAGCATAACAAAATATAATCATTGGGATTTATTGGTCCAGTAGGCGACGTCCCAAGCCCTTGGCGGGCGGCGGCGCCCAAGGCTCAGGCGTTCTTGCTGCGCTCTTTCGTGGCGTCGATGATTTCGCTCAGGATCGACCGCGTGTCGTGCTCATACGTCCAGCCCGGGTAATCCCTTTGAAAGGCGCGCACGTCGCTGATCCACCAGATGTGGTCGCCGATGCGGTTCTGGTCCGAGAGCGTGTGCTGGACGCGCTTGCCGCAGAGGTGCTCGATCAGGTCGATCGCCTCGATCATCGAGCAGTTGCTGTGGCGCGAGCCGCCCATGTTGTAGACGGCGCCCGCTTTCGGCTTCTTGTGGAACTCCCAGAAGCAACGCACCAGGTCGTTCGAGTGGATGTTGTCCCGGACCTGTTTGCCCTTGTAGCCGAAGATCGTATAGGGCTTGCCGGTGATGGCGCACTTCACCAGGTAGGCGAGGAATCCGTGCAGCTCGGCGCCCGAGTGCGCCGGCCCCGTCAGGCAGCCGCCGCGGAAGGTGCCGGTCTTCATCCCGAAATACCGGCCGTACTCCTGCACCATGACGTCGGCCGCGACCTTGCTCGCGCCGAAGAGCGAGTGCTTGGTCTGGTCGATGCTCATCGCCTCGTCGATGCCGTGCTGGCTCCATGGGTGCTTGGGGTCGAGCTCCCAGCGGGTCTCCTTCTCGATGAGGGGCAGGGCGTTGGGCGTGTCGCCGTAGACCTTGTTGGTCGACGTGAAGATGAACGTCGCCTCGGGGCAATACTTGCGGGTGGCCTCGAGCACCACGAGCGTGCCGTTGGCGTTGACCGTGAAGTCGGTGAACGGCTCCTTCGCCGCCCAGTCGTGGCTCGGCTGCGCGGCGCAATGCACGACCAGCGCGATGTCCTTCCCGTACTTCCCGAAGAGCTCGAAGACCTCCTTTTCGTTCCGGATGTCGGCGGCCGTGTGCGTGAAGCGCTTGAGCGTGCGCGTCAGCTCCTTGGTGTTCCAGTCGACGGAGCCGTCGGCGCCGAAGAAATACTGGCGCAGGTTGTTGTCGACGCCGACGACGTCCAGGCCCTGGGCATGAAGGAATTTGACGGTCTCGGAGCCGATCAGGCCGGACGAGCCGGTAACGAGGGCGACTGACATCTTAGGCGGGCTCCTTCATTGGAAAAGCTTGGCGACCTGGGGCTCGTTCGTCCTGATCCACTGGGCGATGTCGAGGACGATGTCCCTGACCGAGCGGCGCGGGCGCCAGTCGAAGCGGGCCGCGGCCCGCATATTGTCGGTGATGTAGTAGGGGATGTCGACCGGGTTGGTCCGGGGATCGCTGCCGATCGTCACCTGCCGCCCCGTCGCCTCGCGGCAGAGCGCCGTGAGCTCGAGGAGCGAGGTCGAGACGTCGGCGCCGCCGCCGGCGTTGTAGACGTCGCCGTTCCAGCTGGCCGAGACCGCGAGCTGTTTTTTCAGCAGCTCATAGAGGTCGTCCGGGTGGAGAAGGTCCCGGACCTGCTTCCCGGTGCCGCCGAAGCCGGTGTACTGGAGCGGCTTGCCGAAGAAGTGGTTGGCGACCCAGAGCGTGAAGACGCCCTGGTCCACTTTGCCGAACTGGCCCGGCCCGGCGATGACGCCGCAGCGGTTGATCACGGCCTTGAACCCGTAGGTGGCGGCGTACTCCTGGATCACGAGCTCCGAGGCGAGCTTGCTGGCGCCGTAGAGCGAGCGGGCGGAGTTGACCGGGAAGTCCTCGGCGACGCCGCAGATGCCGTCGGTCCGCTCGAAGCGCGTCACGCCTTCTTTGAGCGGGATCTCGCGGAGCGGCGCGATCGAGTACACGCGCGAGGTCGACAGGAAGATCATCGCGCCGGCGCGCTGCCGCGCGAACTCGAGGCAGTTGAGCGTGCCCATGAGGTTGGTCGACAGCAGGTAGTCCGGGCTTCCCGTCTGGCCGGCGAGGACGCTCGGCTCGGCCGAGGCCTCGATCATCAGGTCGAAGCCGCCCTCGAGGTCGAACAGGTCGGCGCGGCACCGGATGTCGCCGTGCGCGAACTTGATGCCGCGCTCCAGGTGCAGCGCGACGTTGAGCTCGGAGCCGCGGCGCTTGAGGTTGTCTAAGGCGACGACCTCGGCGTCCGGGTGGTCGGCCTTGAAACGGCGGGCGAGCGCGCTGCCGACGAAACCGGCGCCGCCGGTGATGAGAATGCGCATCCTGTGCACGGCCCCCGGAGTTTTTTTGCGACTCCTTGTTTTAGCGAAGGCCTGCCGCAACTTCAATCTCGATAAAAACCAAATAAAAACGCCTCCTTACGGAGGCGTTTCGCGGGGGCTGCGGCAATAAACAGAGGCCTGTTTGGCGGCCGCGCGCCGCGAAATTCGGGGACTCAGGCGCCGCGGGCCTTGTGGGCGTGGCGCTTGGCGGTCGCGTGGCGCTTGTGCTTCGCCTTCTTGAGCTTCGGGCGCTTGGCGGCCGCGACCGTGTGGTGGCGCTTCGTGGACTTGTGGGCGGTGGTCATCGTGCGGTCCTGGTGCGCATGCGCGCGCGTGACGACATGCGGCTTCGCGACGGGCGTGGTGCGCGCTTCCGTGGCGGCCGGCTCGACCGACGACGGGTTGGCGGCGCCGGGCTGGCCGACGGTGTCGAGGATGTCGCCGGCGCCGAATGCGGGCGCCGCGAGCGCCGTCATCGTCGCGAGGGCGATTCCGGAGACGAGGGTCTTGATGCGCTTGCAAGCCATTCCAGCGTTCCTTGGTCTTAAGGGGAGAAAAGTCGTTCGTATCGAGGCAGACTACCGGAAATCATGCGGCTCGTCGCTAGGAGACTCTTTCATGATCGACCGTTTACCCGCGGCTCCGAACCGTCTCACCGAGCCGGTGCCGTACGGGCGGTCCGCCGGATGCTCCGATCCCGGACTCGCCGCTTGGGGCGCGCGCGGTCGCGGCCGGCGGCGCCTTCAGCGCAAGGCCTGACTGTATTTCGGCCCCCATGCGGCGCCGTGGACCGTCGGGCCCGCGGTCGTGGATGCGAGCCTGCTCGGCGTCGCGTTCTGCTACGCGCACGACCGCCGCTCCGGCGCCTCCGCCGAGGACAAGGTGGCCGTGCCGCTCGGCATCGTCGAGGAGTTCGCGCCGCGCGTGGAGGGGGTCTCGGGTCGGTCGTCCCTCCCCCTCTCAGCCCGCCCCCGGGCTAAAGGCCGTCCTGCGCCTTCACGACCCGCCCGTCCTTCACGTCGTAGGCGACGATGATGACGTTCTTCGGGTCCATGCGGACCTCCGGGCGCTGCACGTATTGGGCTAAGATCTGCTTCGCCTGGTCGGCGGTCTCGCTGCCGAGCGGCACGCCGCCGAGGTTGGCGAGCGACTGCTGGCGCAGGGTCGTCGTCAGGTCGAGCATCACCTTCGGCAGCGGGCGGCCGCCGAGGAGGTCGATCATGAGCACCGCGTCGTGCTCGGCGAAGTAGCCGAAGTTCGAGTAGTTGCGGTGCGAGAGCAGGAGCGGCTGCTGCGCGTCGGGCGTGCCCTGGTCGATCAGGCCTTCCATCATCTTCTGCTCGATGCGCTCGGCGTGGCAGGCGTTCATATAAACAATTGATTGTTTAGTGCGCGGGGCGCCCGCCTTGCGCAGGTCCTGCATGCGTTGCACGAGCTTGAGCGTCGTGCCGTTGACCTCGGCCGGCTCGCCGGGGACGGTCGGCTGCTCGTCCTCGGAGGTCCAGATGTGGCCGTTGTAGCTGACCAGGTCGTCCTCGACCAGGGCGCGCGCCATCTCGTTGCAGAAGCCGGTCGGCATGATGTAGTTGGAGCCGCCGAACATCCCGGCGTCGGGCTCGGCGGCGCAGGCGTCGGACCCGTCGGGCGCGGCCGTGGCTTGGGCCGGCCCGCCGCCCTCGAAGGCCGGCACGATGGACGAGCCGAGCACGATGCCGGAAAAAAGGCGGTTTAGTGTGTTCGGCTCAAGAGCGTCGCCCGGATCTCGGTGTAGATCGCGTAGTAGTGCCACGCCGGCGACGCGTCGCCGTCCTGGTTGTGGTCGGGCTTGAGGACGAGGTTGCCCGTCTTTACGAGGAGCGCCTTCACCGCCGGGTTCTGGTCGAGCTTCGCGTGGGTCGCGCGCACGATCAGGTCGTAATGCTCGCCGCGCTCGGTCGTGTGGTAGGGCATCTGCTTGCCCTGATACGTCACGTAGTCGATGCCCATCTTCTTCATGTTGTCGCTGCCGAGGTCGCCGGCGTGCTTCGCCTCGAAGCCGATCATCTTGGCGACCTGCGCCCGGGTGAACGCCCACTGGATTCCGGGGGAGGTCGCGCGCGGGTCCCGGTCGTTCTCCGGGTACTTCATCGCCTGCCAGAAACCCTCGAGGCTCGGGTACTGCTCGCCGTCGAGCGTGAACGCCGTGCCGGCGAAGTTCGAGAAGAGGCCGAGCTCCGTCCGCTTCGACAGGATGACTTCGCCGGGCGCGGCGTCCTGCGGGAGGATCTCCCAGCTCGCCGCGTCCTCGCGCGGGACCTCGGCCCACCAGGCGGCGGGGTATTGCGGGTCGCGGGCCGGCTGGTCGCGGGCGACGGCCGTCACGGCGGCGCCGGCCGCGAGAAGGGCCAAAGCCGCCATTTTGCCGCGGGCACCGAGGGCGAAGATACAAAGCATGGAGGCCTCCTGTGATTTGAACCTGCGTTTAAATCCAGGGGGCATGGGGAGTCAATCGGAAACCGGGCGGGCGCGCCGCCCGGGCCCTCAGGCCTCGAAGGCCTGCTTCAAATCGTTGACCAAATCCTCGGTCCCCTCGATGCCGCACGACAGGCGGATCAGGCTCGGGCCGATCCCGAGCTTCACCCGGAGGTCGGGCGGAACGCTCGCATGGGTCATCTTTTCGGGGTGGTTGACGAGCGACTCGACGCCGCCGAGGCTCTCGGCCAGGGCGAAGATCCGGAGGCTCTTGAGGAAGCGGACGACGTCCTCGTAAGTGCCCGTGTGGTCGAAGCTCACCATCCCCGAGAAGCCGCGCATCTGCTCTTTGGCGAGCGCATGCCGCGGATCCGTCTTGAGGCCCGGGTAGTAGACCTTCCGGACCTTCTTGTGGCTGGTCAGGAACTCGGCCACCGCGAAGGCGTTCTTCTCGTGGCGCTCCATGCGCACGGCGAGGGTCTTGATGCTGCGGTGCATCAGGAAGCTCTCGAACGGCGACGGCACGGCGCCGGCGGCGAACTGCACGAATTTGAGCTGCTGGAAGAAGTCCTCGTCGCTCACCATCAGCGCGCCGCCGATCATGTCGGAGTGGCCGCCGATGTACTTGGTGGTGCTGTGGACGACGACGTCCGCGCCGAGCGCGAGGGGCGACTGGTTGATCGGCGAGGCGAAGGTGTTGTCGACGACGAACCGGGCGCCGACGCTCTTGGCGGCCTTCGCGAGCATGCGGAGGTCCAGCACCTTCATCGTCGGGTTGGTCGGGGTCTCGGCCCAGACGAGCTTCGTGTTCGGCGTGAGCGCGGCCTTGACCTGGGCCTCGTCGGTCATGTCGATGAACTGGAAGTCGATGCCGTACTTGGCGAAGAGGCGGCGGAAGAGCCGGCCCGTGCCGCCGTAGACGTCGTCGCAGACGAGGACGCGCGCGCCCGGCTCGAGCGTCTGGATGATCGCCTGCTCGGCGGCGAGCCCGGACGCGAACGCGAGGCCGTGCTTGGCGCCCTCGAGCGCGGCCAGCGCGACCTCGTAGGCTTCGCGCGTCGGATTGTCGGCGCGCGAGTAGTCGTAGCCTTTGTGGACGCCCGGCTCCTCCTGGACGAAGGTCGAGGTCATGAAGATCGGCGGCATGATGGCGCCGGTCGTCGCCTCGGCCTTCGCTCCGGCGTGGACGACCCGGGTGAAGGGGTCGGCGTGTCCCTTGGCGCTCATGATTTCGGCGCATCCTTCAGGACGTCGCCGAGCTTGCCCTTGCGGTGGAGCTCCGCGGTGATGTCGCAGCCGCCGACGAACTTGCCGGCGACGTAAAGCTGCGGGATCGTCGGCCAGCTGGTGAACTTCTTGATGCCCTCGCGCACGTCCCAATCCGCCAGCACGTCGATCGTGTGGTACTTGACGCCGTAGCTGTTGAGAATCTGGATGACCTGGGCCGAAAAGCCGCACTGCGGCGCGTCGGGCGTCCCCTTCATGAACAAGCACACTTGATTTCCTTCGACGTCGCCCTTGATTTTATCCAGCGCTTCCTGCTCGCCCATGGAACTTCGAGACCTCAGATTTTTAGGGGAGTTTCGTGCGAACGCGGCGCGAAAAGGCCGCGGGCCCGCCCAAGATAGTCCCCGCCGCGCGGGGGCGCAAGCCCGCCGGTGACGCCTTGAAAAACTCTAATATATCAATGAAGTAGAGGCGGTCACGCCGGCAGCACGTGGCGCGCGATCGTCGTCAGCAGCTGCCGGTAATCCACGGGCTTGCTCAGGTACTCGTTGCAGCCCGCCGCGAGGCAGCGCTCCAGCTCGTCGCGCAGGGCGTGGGCCGTCAACGCGATGATCGGGGTCCGGAAGCCGCTGGCGCGCAGGTCCATGGTCGCCGAGTAGCCGTCCTTGCGCGGCATCTGGATGTCCATCAGCACGATGTCGAACCGGCCCTGGAGCGCGAGCTCGACCGCCTCGACGCCGTCCGACGCCGTCTCGACCGTGGCCCCCGCGACCTTCAGGATGCGGCTGATGAGGTGCCGGTTGTCCAAGGCGTCGTCCACGAGCAGCACGCGCGTGCCGTCGATGCGGGGCATGGCCGCGTCGGCGCCGGCCGGCGGGAAGCGGGCGCTCCGCAGGAGCTCGGCTCCGTCCACCAGGTTGCCCGCCGCTTCGGGACCCGCGTCCACGGTCAGCGTGAACGTCGAGCCGGCCCCGGGCGTGCTCTCCGAGAGGATCACGTCGCCCCCGAGCAACCGCGCGAGCTGCTTCGAGATGACGAGCCCGAGGCCGGTTCCGCCGTATATGCGCGTGGTCGAGGCGTCCGCCTGCATGAACGGCTGAAAGAGCCGGCCCGATTCGCTCGGCGCCAACCCGCGGCCGGTGTCGCGCACCGCTATGCATACGCGTGGCGCCGCCGGCAGGCCTTCGCAGGTGACCGCCAGGGAGACCTGGCCGCGCTCGGTGAATTTCAAGGCGTTGCCGACGAGGTTGTTCAGGATCTGCTTGAAGCGCAGCGGATCGGTCGCCACCGTCCGCGGCAGCGGGCCGCTGGCCGTCACCGTCAGCGCGATCCCCTTCTCGGCCGCCTTGTGCGCGTGCACCGAATGCAGGTCGGCGAGCACGTCGCTGAGCGCGACGTTCGTGCGCTCGACCTCGACCCGGCCGGCCTCGATCTTCGCCAGATCCAGCACGTCGTCGATCAGCGCGAGCAGCTGCCGCCCGTTGCGCTTGATCGCGTCGACGTTCGTGCGGCGCTCGCCGTCGGCCTGGTCCTCGATCATGAGCAGCTCGGCATAGCCGAGCACGGCGCCGAGCGGCGTCCGGATCTCGTGGCTGATATTCGCGAGGAACCGGGTTTTGGCGTGGTTCGCCGCCTCGGCGGCCTGGTGCAGGCCCTCGACCTCGCGCAGCTTCGCGGCCAGGACCTTGGTGTTCTCGCGGAGCTGCCGGTTCTTCTGGTCGAGCTCGACGAAGACGCGGACCTTGCTGCGGACGACGTGCGCATTGAGCGGCTTGAGCAGGAAGTCGACGGCGCCCTTCTCGTAGCCTTCGAAGATCTCGTGCTCCTCGCCCCGGCTGGCGGTGACGAAGATGATCGGAATCGCCTTGCTGCGCTCCGCCGAGCGCATGATGCGGGCCAGCTCGAAGCCGCTCATGGTGGGCATCTGGACGTCCACGAGGGCCAGCGCGAACTCGTTGCCGATCAGCAGCGCCAGCGCGTCGTTCCCGCTTTGGGCCGAGAGGGTCTCGACGTCGGCGCCCGCGAGGAGCGACTCGAGCGCGACGAGGTTCTCCGGCCGGTCGTCCACGAGGAGGATCTTGGTTTTGGTCACGACGGGGCTCCTTTGGTGAGCGCGCTCAAGAGGCGCCCGAGCTCGTCCGGCGTCGCGACGTGGTCGACCGCGACGCGGGCGAGCGCCGCCGCCGGCATGGCGCTCGTATCGGCGGTCGCGGGGTCCTGCACCAGCGCCAGGCCGCCGCGGGCCTTGACCGTCCAAAGGCCATGGGCGCCGTCGGAATTTCCGCCCGTCAGGATCACCCCGAGGAGTCCGGCGCCGTAGGCTTCGGCCGCCGACTCGAACAGGACGTCGATCGATGGCCGTGCGTAACACACCGGATCATCGACCGAAAGGGACAGGGTGAAGTCCCGCTCGACGAGCAGGTGGTACCCGGGCGGAGCCACGTGCAGGGTCCCCGGCGCGATCAAGGATTTGTCGACGGCCTCGACGACGGGGAGCCGGCTGATGGCGTAAACCGTGCCGAAGTCGAGCGTCTGCTCGGCCTGGATGTGCTGCACCAAAAGCAGTGGCCAGGGAAAATCCGCCGGCAGCTCCGCCATCAACAGGCGCATCGCGGCGATGCCGCCCGCGGAGGCGCCGATGACGACGGCGCGGGGTGCGCTCATGCCGGCACCTCCCCGGGGGTGATCAGGCGGAAGATCTTCTGCGCCGGGTCCACCTCGTCGTAAGCCTGGTGACCGTCGATGAAGCGCACCGCCTCCTTCGTACCCAGGCAGAGGAAGCCTTTGTAGGAGAGGCTGCGCGTGAAGAGGTCGAGGACCCGCTGCTGCAGCTCGCGCTTGAAATAGATCAGGACGTTGCGGCAGAGGATGACGTGCATCTCGGCGAAGACGTCGTCGGTGACGAGGTTGTGCTCCGAGAACAGGACGTTCGCGCGCAGGCTCGGGTCGAAGCGGACGGCGCCGTAGGCCGCCACGTAATACTTCGAGAACGGCTGGCTGCCGCCCGCGGCCTGGTAGTTCGCCGTGGCCTTTTGCACGGTTTCCGCGGGAAAGATGCCGTCCTTGGCGCGGGCGAGGGCCGCCGGGTTGATGTCGGTCGCGTAGATCACGCCGCGCCCTTCCAGACCTTCCTCCCGGAGGAGGATCGCGAGCGAGTAAACCTCCTCGCCGCCGCCGCAGCCCGCGTGCCAGACCTTGAACGACGGGTACGTGCGGAGCAAGGGGACCACGCGCTGGCGGAACGCCCGGAAGAACGGCGGGTCGCGGAACATCTCGCTCGTCGTCACCGTCAGTTCCGAGAGCATCGCGGCGAAGCGCTGCCCGTCGTTGAGCAGCTCGTGCGTGAGGTGCAGGATGCTCGGCGCCTGGTCCTTGGCGACCAGCGCTTTCACCCGCCGCTTGAGCGAGGCCGCGGAGTAGCCGCTGAAATCATAGCCGTACCGCAGCGCGACGCCCTCGACCCAGAGGCGCATCTCGATGTCTTCGGTGGTGAGGGTGGCGTCAGTCATAGCGGCGTGGCAACCACACTTTGAGGAGCGAGGTCAGGATCTCGAGGTTGATCGGCTTCGGCAGGTAGTCGTTGGCGCCCGCCGCGATGCAGCGCTCCTCGTCGCCTTTCATCGCCTTGGCGGTGAGCGCGATGATCGGGAGCTTCTTGAAGCGGGGGTCCTTCCGGATGTGCCCCATCGCCTCGTAACCGTCCATGACCGGCATCATGATGTCCATCAGCACGAGCTCGATGCCCGTCTCCTTGTCGAGCTGGGCGAGCGCCTCCTTGCCGTTGCGGGCGACGATGCTCTTCACCTCGTGGGTATCGAGCGCGTTGACGAGGGCGAAGACGTTCCGCATGTCGTCGTCCACGAGCAGGAGCGTGCGGCCGGCGAGGCTCTTGTCCTCCGTGCGCAGCTGCTTCAGGATCGCCTGGGCCTTCTGGGGAAAGCGCGACTCGAGGCGGTGCAGGAAGAGGCTCACCTCGTCGAGCAGGCGCTCCGGGGAGCGCGCGCCCTTGACGATGATGCTGTCGGCGTAGCGCGCGAGGCGCTCCTGGTCGGCGGCGCTCAGGTCCTGGCCGGTGTAGACGACGACCGGCGGGCGCATCGGCAGGTCGGCGCGGCCGAGGCGCTCGAGGAGCTCGAAGCCGCTCATGTCCGGCAGGCGCAGGTCGAGCACCATGCAGTCATAAACCTCGGATTTAAGCCGTAAAAAAGCCTCGCTCGCGGAGTCGGCGGTATCGAGTTCGACGTCGCCGTTGCCGAGGAGCTCCTTGATCGCCTCGCGTTGCATCTGGTCGTCCTCGACGATCAGGACCTTTTTCACCTTGCGCGA
>JAYVWD010000464.1:0-7032 GCA_043786345.1 Pseudomonadota bacterium | reverse complement strand
GCCGGCCGGAGCCGAAACCGGAGTTTACGTCGCGTAAATGAGGATTTCGGCGATGGTCGGCAACGACGCAGACGGCCATTTATCGACAGACTTTCAGTGCTCGCCGCCGCTCAACGCCTCGGGCAGGAGCGGATCGGCGATCGAGACCATCGGGAAGCGCTTGCCGAACCAGAACAGGCTGCACAGGAAGAGCCCCAGGAAGCCGACGAACTGCCCGACCTCGAGCCAGGGCAAGGACCAGCGGCTGCCCTCGACGACCTGCGGCATGACGACCAGCAGGTTGACGAGCCATTCCGCGAAGAGGATCGAGGCGCAGATCGGCAGGGTCAATCCGGACGTCCATTTGGAGGCCTTGGGAATCAGCGCGAACAGCGGCAGCCCGAAGCACATCACCGGCGCGATGATCAGCAGCGAGAACCAGGGCTGCTGCAGGCGCTCGATGTAGTACTCGGTCTCCTCGGGCATGTTGCCGTACCAGTAGGTCAGCACGTGCGCGAACGTCAGGTACGCCCAAAAGATCGTGAAGCCGTGCATCAGCTTGCCGACATCGTGAAACTGCTGGCGGCGGATCAGCTGGCCGATCTGGGTGCGCTTGAGCGCATACATCGCCACGAGCAGCACCGCCATCAGCGACTGCATCATGATCGCGAAGGCCCAGCCGCCCCAGAGGGTGGACGTCCAGGTCGGCGCGAGCGACATCAGGAGGTCGAAGGCGAGCAGCGTGAACGTCAGGGCATAGACGACGAGGACCGGCGCGCTCCAGTAGCGGAGCTTCGCTTTGGCGGCGAGGCCGAGCTCCATCGCGCGCTCCTTCTCGCCGCGCACGAGGGCCATGTCGCAGCGGAGCTTGAGGCGCAGCTGCCAGAGCGAGGCGCAGAGGATCACGCCGAGCGCGAAGAGGTCGCGGCCGATCATCAGGTTCGGCTGGAGCCAGGTGCGCTTGCCCCAAAAGTGCTCGATGATCGACGGGTCCTTGATCCAGGAGTAGACCTCGTTCGCCTTGCCGATTTTTAGGCCGATGCAGAGGAAGAACACCGCGAAGAGCAGCGCCGCCACGGGCAGGAAGCTGGCGAAGGCCTCGTGGATGCGCATGATCGGCCGGCCCCAGACCGCGCCGATGACGTCCTGCATCGCCGCGAAGACGACGCCGCCCAGCGCGATGGAGAAGAACCAGAAGAGGTTGAAGAGGAAGCTGCCCCAGGTCCGGGTCGCCTCGCCGAGGTACATGCCGATCGCGAAGGTCGCGACCCCGACGACGACGCAGAAGATCAGCCCGCCGCGGGCCTGGGCGCCCGGGTTGAGGAAGTAGCTCTGCCGCTGTTCGTAGAGGTTGTGGATGTTCATTTGCCCGCCTTCTGCAGGTTGCGCACGTGGGCGACGATCTGCCAGCGCTCGAAGGCCGAGATCGCGTGCCCGTAAGGGGGCATCAACGAGCCGCCGAACGTGATCCGGTAGAAGAAGAAGCCGTCGCCCTTCTTCGCATAGATATCGCCGGAGATGTCGGGGGGCGGCGGGAAGTTGGGGCCCAAGGCGTTCTTGCCCTTGGCGTCCACGCCGTGGCAGGCGATGCAGAAGGTGTCGAAGAGGGCCTTGCCCTTCTCGGCGAGCTGCGGGTCCTTGGCGATCGCCTCGGGCATCGACAGCATCTTCTCGGCGTCCTCGATCGTCTTCGGGTAGAAGATCGCGTTCATCGCGACCGACCCTTCTGGCGGATCGAGGTACTCCTTCTGCGCCTTCGGCGCGGGCGAGTCCGCCATGTCGGGCATGTACTGGATCTTCCGCCCGTTCGGGCCGACGTCGCAGCCGGCGGCTCCGAGGATCAAGACACCCAGGGCGAAAAGCGTTTTTCCTCTTTGAAGAGTCACGGCAGCATCTCCAACTAAATTCCGCTCAGAAGGCATCAGACGAGTTTCACTTCCTCGGCGCCGCATTCGCGCAGGAGCTGCGCCTGCGGGCTGTCGAGGGCGACGGCGGGGACGTAGATCGCGAACCGGTCGTCGGTCGTGCGCGGGTCGTAGATCCGGCGCTTCGGGTTGGGCAGGCGCCCCATCCAGAGCATGCCGACGATCGTATTGATCGCGCCGAGGAGGATCGTGCACTCGAAGCCGATGATGACGTAAGCCGGCAGCGAGTAGATCCCCGCCGACTTGCCGCCGACCACCAGCGGCCAGTCCCAGTCGCAAAGGAGGCAGAGGCCGAAGCCGACGCAGGTGCCGGTCAACGCGCCGATCAGGGTGAAGAACCGCACCGGGCTCGCGCCGTAGCCGCAGGCGTGCTCGATCTCGTGGTACGAGGTCGGGGTCAGCACCTCGTGGCCCGCGAAGTCGCTCCGCTCGCGGATGCGCTCGATCGCTTCGCACACGACGTCGAGGTACCGGAAGACGGCGAGGACCCCTTGGTCGGCTTTCTTAGTGCGAGCCATGCTTCGCCCCCCCGTGCTGCTGCTCTTTCAACTTCTTCGGGCTCCAGGGCTTGGGCATGATCAGCTTGATCTCCGACAGCGAGACGATCGGGAAGAACTTGCAGAAGATCAGGAACCACATGAAGAACCAGCCGAAGCTGCCGAAGGTGATGATCATGCCGGTCGGCGACGGCTCGTAGTGGCCCCAGCTGCCGGGCAGGAAGTCCTCGACCAGCGACGACAGGATGATGTTGTAGCGCTCGAACCACATGCCGACGTTGACGAGCAGGCAGATGACCCAGCAAACGGCGATGTTGTTGCGCACCCGCTTAGACCAGAAAAACAGCGGGAACAAGCAGTTACAGAACATCATGACCCAGAAGTAGAACGCGTAGGGGCCGATGGCGCGCTTCTCGAAGATGGCCCATTCGTAGGGGTTACCCGAGTACCAGGCGACGAAGAACTCGAGGAGGTACGCGTAAAACACGATGGTCGACGTGAGCAAAGTCAGCTTGATGCAGGACTCGAGGTGCTCCTTCAGGATGAATTTCTCCATCTTGAACATCCAGCGGAGGATCACCATGAGGTTGTAGACCATGGAGCAGCCCGACAGGATGGCGCCGGCGACGAAGTACGGGGGGAAGATCGTCGTGTGCCAGCCCGGCTGGAGCGACATGGCGAAGTCCCACGAAACGACGGAGTGCACGGAGAGCACGAGGGGCGTCGCCAGCGCCGCGAGGAAGCCGTAGCCCGACTCGTAGTGCCACCACTGCTTGGACGTGCCGCGCCACCCGAAGGACATGAAGCCGTAGACGAGGCGCTTCACGCCGCGCGTCCGGTCGCGGATCGACGCGAGGTCGGGGACCAGGCCCATGTACCAGAAGAGCAGCGACACCGTCAGGTACGTCGAGATCGCGAAGATGTCCCAGATCAGCGGCGAGCGGAAGTTGACCCAGAGGTTGTTGGTGTTCGGGAGGGGCGCCATCCAGTACGGCGCGAACCAGATCCGGCCGACGTGGATCAGGGGGAACAGACCGGCAGAGATGACGGCGAAGATCGTCATCGCCTCGGCGCCGCGGTTGATCGTGTTCCGCCACTTGGCGCGGAACAGGAAGAGGATCGCGGAGATCAGGGTGCCGGCATGGCCGATACCGACCCAGAAGACGAAGTCGGTGATGTACACGCCCCAGTAGACTGGCGAGCTCAGGTAAGTGACGCCCAAGCCGATCGTGATCTGCCGCGCCCAGGCGATGATGCCGGCGAGCACCAGCGTCGCCGCGGCGGCGAGGGCGATCCAGTACGTCGGCGAGGGCTTCTCGATGTTGATCAGGAGGGCGTCGTTGACGTCCGAGATCGTTGTTTCCCACTTAACTTCGTCGCTCATGCGCTGCTCCGCTCCGCTTCCGCTAATCAGCCGTGATGGCTCTCGCCGGTGGACGATTCCTTGAGGGTGACCTGCGCCAGGTAACTCACGTTGGGCAAGGTCTTGAGGCCGAAGTGGCCATGTTCCGGGTCCCCACCCAAGGCGAGGTAAGCGCGGGCGTCCTTACGCAGGTTGGCGGCCGCCGAGGCCGGATCGAACAGGTTGCCGAAGGTGATGGCGTCCGTCGGGCAGGTCTGCTGGCACGCGGTCTTGATCTCGCCGTCGAGCAGCGCGCTGCCGCGGATCTTGACACGGTGCTTCTGGTCCCGCACGCGCTGGTAGCAGAACGAGCACTTTTCCATGACGCCGCGGGTCCGGACGGTGACGTCCGGGTTGAGCGGCGGCGGCGACCGGTCCTGGGCGCGGCTGTCCGAGGCGGTCTCACCCCAGCGGTGCGTGAACCAGTTGAACCGGCGGATCTTGTAGGGGCAGGCGTTGGCGCAATACCGCGTGCCGACGCAGCGGTTATAGGTCATCGAGTTCAGGCCCTCGGGGTTGTGATTGGTCGCGAAGACCGGGCACACCGCCTCGCACGGGGCGTGGTTGCAGTGCTGGCAGAGCATCGGCTGGAAGGTGATCTGGGGGTTGTCGACCGGACCCGTGAAGTAGCGGTCGATCTTGATCCAGTGCATCTCGCGGCCGTACAACACCTGTAGGCGGCCGACCTGCGGGACGTTGTTCTCGATGTTGCAAGCGACCGTGCAGGCGCCGCAGCCGGAACAGCGGTCCAGGTCGATCGACATGCCCCAACGGTATTCGGCCGTGGGCAGGGCCGGGTAGAGGTCCGGCGCGGTGTCCAGGTCCTTCTTCTTGCCGATGCCGGCCTTGGCGTCGGCGTAAGACACCTTCTTGATGATGTCGGTCCGGTTGCCGAGGTCGCCGGTCTTGTTGGTGTAGGCGATCGGGAAGATCCCGCCCGTGGCCGTGAGCTTCACGGACTGGCCCGACGTGACCGGCGCGCCGGTGAGCGCGTCGGAGCCCTTGGCGAGCGCGACCAGGGGGTTCACGCCGTTGCCGCCGGACACGATGCTGATCTCGGGGGCGTGGCCGTTGCCGCGGGGCACGATCACGGCGTCCGGGTGGAGGCCCGGCAGCGGGAAGACGGGCGCCTCGAACGAGCCGCCCGGACCCTGGACCCGGACGACGTCGGCGCGCTTCAGGCCGAGCTTGCCGGCGGTCGTCGGGTTGAGGAGGACGCAGGTGTCCCAGGTGATCGTGGTGATCGACTCGCCGGTTTCCTGGAGGACCGGCAGGTGCGCCCAGCGGCCGTCCCGGATGCGGTAGTCGAGCGGCGCGATGAGGCGGAGGCCGCCGGCGCCGGTGTCGACGAACCTGAAGTTGGCGGCGAGGCCGCCGGAGAAGCCGGAGACGGCCTGCGTGGCGCCGGTGTTGACGAAGCCGGCCCGGATCACGCCGTCGAAGAAGAGGTCGTAATCGAGCTGCGAGCCCGTCAGCTGGTAGACGGCCTGCCACTTCTTCTTCAGATAGTCGCGGTAGCTCTCGTAGCCCATGGGCTTTTTGACGTTGGCGGCGAGCCAGAGGAAGATTTCCTCGGCCTGGCGGCTGTCGAAGGTGGCGCGGACGGTCGGCTGGCGCATCGACCAGAAGCCGGCGACCGGCTGCTCGTCGCCCCACGACTCGAGGTAGTGGTTGCCGTTGAGCGAGTAGTGCGCGATCTGGTCCACTTCGTTCGGGAAGTCCTGGATCGAGACGAGGGTCGGGACCTTCGCCAGCAGATCCTTGACGCCGAGGGCCGGCGGCAGGGAGAAGAGCGGATTGGCGTCGACGACGATCAGGACGTCGAGGTTGCCGACCTCGGCGAGGAAGCGCGTCAGGTCGCCCGGGTTGACCGGCGGCGTCATCCAGCCTTTGGCGAGCTGAAGGGTCGTGTCGTACGCGCCGATGAGCTCGTTGACCATGATTGCCGCGAGCTGCAGGTTGGTCGCGTTTTCGTCGAAGGCGTAGCTCGAGCCGCAGAGGACGACCGAGGGCTCCGCGAGCAGCTCGCCGGCGATGCGGTCGAACTCCTCGCGCTTGACGCCGACACGGTCGTAACCACCCGAAATTAAGTCATTTTTCTGCTCAAGAACCTGCTGGATCTGGCTGCGGGCGGCGGCGCTGCCCTTGCTGCCTTTGTTCTCGATCAGGGCGCGCGTCAGGAGCAGCGTCGCGAGGGTCTCGCTGCCCGGGGCGATCGGAAAGCGCTCGTCGGCCTTGGCGCCGGTCAGCGTGAAGCCCGTCTCGAGCTGGATGTGCTTGCCGCGGACGCCGGCCTTGAAGGCGTGCGACTGCGTGTAGGTCTGGCTGTGGTAGACGGGCGAGATGCCGACGTCGAGGAAGTCGGTGCCGATGCCGACGATGACGCGCGACTGGTCCAGGTCCGCGCGCGGCATGGCGTTCACGCCGAACACGAGCTTGTGGGCGGCGGTGATGGATTCCATCAAGGTATTGGACTCGAACGTCCAGAGGTTGGTGGCCGGGGCGCCCATCCGCTCGAGGAACTCGCGGTAGAAGGCGTGGCGGCTGCCGGTCGAGCCGTTGGTCAGGATGCCGATCTTGGCGGTCTTGCCGAGCTTGGCGCCGAGGTGCTCATAGGCATCGGTCCAGGTGACCTTGTCGAAGCCCTGACCGAACCGGATGCGCGGGCCGCGCGGGCGCTCGGGGTGGAAGAGGCCCTGGATGGCGCCCTGGCCGGTGGCGCAGAGCTTGCCTTTGCTGATCGGGTGCTCCGGCAGGCCTTCGACCTTGGTCGGGCGGCCTTCGCGGGTCTTGACCATGATGCCGCAGCCGGCGGTGCAGGCCCCGCAGGTGCTCGCGTAGTAGACAGGCTCCCCCGGCCACTGGTCGACCGGCTGCTGGACGTAGGGGATCGCCTTTTCCAGGGGGCGCTCGATGCAGGCGGTCGTCGCGGCCATCGAGGCGGCGCTGAAGAGCTTCATGAAGTCGCGGCGGTCGACGGAAAAATCGGTCGCCTTCTTTTTCTTTGCGGCGGCCATCTCGGGGGTGTCCGAACGCTCGGCGAGCTCCGGCATACGCTCTTCGATACCCCGGTACAACGGACCCTGTTCGAAGACCTTGGCGGCCACCTCGAAGGAGCCCCCGGTCGGGGCCCAGACTTCCCGGCCCCGGCGCGGGTCGTCGGCCGCGGGCGCCGGAGTAAACGCGACGTCTACATTCATTCCCGGCTCAGAGTCCGTCGATAAACGGC
>JAYVWD010000463.1:0-3660 GCA_043786345.1 Pseudomonadota bacterium | reverse complement strand
GAGCAGCAGGAGGCCCACGGCGTAGAGCCCGGGCTTCGTGAACGAAAGCCCCCGGTTGACCCGTTTGTAATACATGTTCACGGGCAGCGGACCCTCGCGATCAGTCGACTTCGATGCGCGCCATGAGCTCGGTGATCACCGCTTCGGCGCTGGCGCCGGTGCCCGCCACCACGCGGTGCGCGAGGCAGGGGAGCGCCAGCTCCTTCAGGTCGTCCGGGATCACGAAGTCGCGGCCGACCAGCAGCGCCAGCGCCTTCGCCATGCGGAGCCAGGTGACGCCGCCCCGCGTCGAGATGCCGACCCGGAGGCGGGGCTCGGCGCGCGAGGCGTCGATGAAGCGCTTGGCGTACTTCGCGACGCGCTCGGCGATGTGGATCGACTCGCCCTTTTCCTGGAGCTCCGCGAGCTGCTCGCGGGACAGGATCGACTCGGGCAGCGCGCCCAGCGGGTCGCGCGCCGCGGCTTGCAGGATCTCGACCTCGCGGCGCTCGGTGGGGTAGCCCATCTTGATCCGGGCGGCGAAGCGGTCGAGCTGCGACTCGGGCAGCTCGTAGGTGCCGATGTTGCCGTTCGGGTTCTGCGAGGCGAAGACGATGAAGGGCTTCGGCAGCTCATAGCCGTGGCGGTCCACCGTCACGTGGCCCTCGCCCATCGCCTCGAGCAGGGCCGACTGGGTGCGCGGCGAGGCGCGGTTGAGCTCGTCGGCGAGCAGGATCTGGGTGAAGACCGGCCCCTTGTGGAAGACGAAGGACTGCTTCTCGGGGTCGAAGATCTCGACGCCGATGATGTCCGAGGGCAGGAGGTCGCTCGTAAACTGGACCCGGGCCATGTCGAGGCCGAGGAGCCGCGACAGGGCCTTGATGAAGGTGGTCTTCCCAACGCCCGGGACGTCCTCGAGGAGCACGTGGCTCGACGAGAGCAGCGCGCAGAGGGTGACGCGGATCAGCGCATTCTTCTCGTCGAGCACGCGCCCGAGCTCCTGCTCGAGGCGCTTGAGGGCCGCCGACGCGCCGCCAGGGTCTAGGGTCGCCATCACCGGTTTCAACGCCATCGTCCGCTACTCCCCCGGGGCTCTCGGCAGGTCCTGCGGGTCATCCCCAGGAGGGGATCGGACGCCCGAGACCCGGGCCTAAACGCCCATTGTTCCAGGACCTCCCTTAGATCCTCCTCAGAGCCGGCCTTTTTTCGATTTTTCGGTGAAAGACCAGCCCTTTATGTGCTAGATCTCGGAGCGACACCATGATGACGCCCGACGCCGACAGCCCCCTAGCCGCCTTCCTCGACCGCCTCCGCAACAGCGACGCCCAATCGCTCTTTCAGCGGATCGACGAGTTGCGCTCGCGCATCATCAAGTGCCTCATCGTCATCACGGCCATCTTCATCGGCTGCTTCGCGCTCGGCCGCTACATCTTCAAGTACCTGAAGGTGCCGCTCCTCGCCGCGCTGCCGGAAGGCCAAAAACGCCTGCATTTCACCGGCCCGCTCGAAGTCTTCATGGCCTACATGAAGGTCTCGTTCCTGATCGCCGTGGTGATCGCGGCGCCGCTGCTCTTCTATCAGGCGTTCCAATACCTGAAGCCGGCCCTGCCCGAGGCGAACCGGAAGCAGGTCCTGCCCTACTTTTTCAGCTCGATCGTGCTCTTCGTCGGCGGCATTTTGTTCTGTTATTTCCTGATGATGCCCACGGCGCTCCAGTTCCTGATCGGGATGGGCGGCGACCTGGTGACGCCGATCATCACGGTCGACGAATACACCTCGCTCATGGTGTTCATGCTGCTCGGCTTCGGCGCCGTCTTTCAGCTGCCGGTGATCCTGATCATCGCGGAGGCGCTCGGCGTCATCAACCTCGAGCACCTGACCAAAAACCGCCGCGTCATCGTCGTCATCATCCTCGTTGTCGCGGCGATCCTCACCCCGACCCCGGACCCGTTCTCGCAGCTGGCGATGGCGGTCCCGATGTACCTCATGTTCGAGGCCGCGATCATCATCATCAAGGCGAAACGCAAAAACCGCGGCGCCATAGTCCCGACAGGAACCCCCCCGTGAACTCCGTCATCATCGAAGAGGCCCGCCCGCGGGCGGTCCTCGCGGCCATCCAGCTGCCCGGCATCTCCGACGAGGACCACGAATCCTCGCTCGCCGAGCTCGGCCGGCTCGTGCACACGCTCGGCTACGAGATCATCGGCACCGTCTCGCAACGCCGCTCCTCCCCCGCCAACGACGCCGTGTTCGGCGAGGGCAAGCTCCGGGAGATCGCGCACTTCACCGGCGGCTCGGGCAAGGTGACGAAGAACATCCCCCGCAAGAAGTCGAAGCTGGAATCCGACACCGAGGACGACTCCCTCAAGAGCGCCGGCGAGCTGGCGCGCGAGGCGATCCGCGAGGCGCGCGACGAGGCGGAGGGCCTTAAACCTCTGCCCGAGGACGAGCGCGCCCAGTTCGTCATCGTCGACAACGAGGTCTCGCCCTCGCAGCTCAAGAACCTGGAATCCGCCGTCGACGCCGAAGTCATGGACCGCGCCGGCGTCATCGTCGAGATCTTCCACCGCCACGCGCGCACGCGCCAGGCGAAGCTGCAGGTCGAGATCGCCCGCCTCAAGTATCTGGCGCCGCGGCTGCGGATCCAGCGCCAGGCCTCGGAGCGCACGGGCGCGGGCATCGGCGCCAAGGGCGTCGGCGAGACCAGCCATGAGCTGGACAAGCGCCGGATCAGAGACCGCATCAAGGAGCTCACGACCGAGCTCGACGAGATCGCCGCGAGCGCCTCGGAGCGCCGCTCGCGCCGCTCGGACCAGCTCACGGTGGCGCTCGTCGGCTATACGAACGCCGGAAAGAGCTCGCTGATGCGGGTCCTGACCGACAGCGACGTGCTGGTCGAGGACAAGCTCTTCGCGACCCTCGACACGACGATGCGCGTCCTCCAGCCGGAAGGCGTGCCGCGGATTCTCGTCTCCGACACGGTCGGCTTCATCAAGAAGCTGCCGCACGACCTGATCGCCTCCTTCCGCTCGACGCTCGACGAGGCGCACGAGGCCTCGCTGCTGCTCTTCGTCGCGGACGCCGCCGACAAGACCTTCCGCTCGCAGCTCGCCGTCACGCGGGAAGTCATCGGCGAGATCGGCGCGGCCGAGATCAGCTCCCGCCTGATCCTCAACAAGATCGACTGCCTGGGCGCGCTCGAGATCGCGGCGCTCCGCGCCGAGTATCCGGACGCGATCCTGATGTCGACGCGCGTGCCGGCCGACATCGCGCGCCTCAAGCAGGTCATCACGGGCCACTTCGACTCCGCCATGATGGAGGTGGAGCTGCGCGTGCCTTACGACAAGAGCGCCCTGATCGGCGAGATCCGCCGCTCCGTCAAAGTCCTGAGCGAGGACTCGGACGAGACCGGGATGATGATCAAGGTGCGGGGCCAGCCCGAGAACATCGCCAAGCTCAAGGCGCGCCTCTAGGCCGGTCCCGGACCCCAACCGATCAGTGGTCGTGGTGCCCGCCGGGTCCGTGCGCGTGCCCGTGTTGCTTTTCTTCCGCCGTTGCTTCGCGGACGCCCAAGACTTCGACGTCGAAGTGCAGGGTCACGCCGGCGAGGGGGTGGTTGCCGTCGAGGTCGATGTCGTCGCCCTCCATGTTCGTGATGGTGAAGACGACCGGCTGGTTCTG
>JAYVWD010000462.1:0-1527 GCA_043786345.1 Pseudomonadota bacterium | reverse complement strand
TGCCGAAGACTTTGATCGCGTAGAGGGAGGCTTGCGGCGCGACGCCGGAGTAAGTCACCGTGCCGTTGCCGAGACCGGCGACGGTGCCAGCGACGTGCGAGCCGTGGCCCCCTTCGTCGAGCGGATCGGCGTCGGGTTTCGGGACGTGCAGCTCGAACGCCGGAGCGTTGCTGTCGTAAGCCGTGCCGACGAGGTCGATGCCGCCGACGACTTTCGCCGTCGGGAAGCTGCCGTCTTCGACCAGGGCAGGATCGTTGTTCGTGTAAGCCTCGGCGACGCCGGCGCCGCCGAACATGGCGTGCGTGTAGTCGATGCCGGTGTCGATGATGCCGACCGTGATGCCTTGGCCAAGCGTCGGACCGTCCGTGCCCGGGGCCTTGACGTCGGTGTGGACTTTGTCGGCGCCGATGAATTTCACCGAGTTGTTTTCGAGCTCGCCGGCGAGCGCCGGGTCGACGCTGCTTTCCGAAACGGGAGCCAAGCGGTCGAACGCCGACTCGCCTTCGACGTAGGCGACCGAGGCGAGGGCGCGGAACTGCGCTTCCAGCGCCTTCGGGGCGACGATCGAAAGGCCGTTCAGCACCATCTTGTAACGGTAGAGGACTTTGATCTCGGGTGAAATCGCCGCGAGCTCGCCAATCATGGCGTCCTGCTCGGCGATGATCTGGTCTTTGAGAGCCGCGTCGACCTGGACTTTGCCGTCGACTTTGACGGCGTTGGTGAGCAGTGCGGGTGTCTTGAGCTTCAGGAGAGCGATGAAGCGGTCGTAGGTTTGCGGACGGTTCGTGATGGCAGTGGTATCGCTTTCGTCGCCAGCCGGCGAAGAACGATGACAGCCTTGGACGGTAAGCCCGAGGCCAAGAATGGCGACGACGAAGAAAAGCATTTTCCCTCCTGAGTGGAATGAACGCGCGTTTAGAGCAAGTCGCGGTCCAAATTTGCACCATGGAATCATTGGCAAAAGCATGGGCCCCACGGCTGTGGCGGTCGCAAAAGTAAACCATCATCTAGACCAAAATGGACCACCATCTCCCTTTGCCCATGCGCTGGTAGCCTGCTATAGAAAACTAGTCCAACAACTTGGCTTCTTTGCTGATTATTCACATTTGCCCGAGGAATTCCCGATGCGCCTCTCGCGACTCGTTTTTGCCGCGGTCTCGCTCCTTCCCCTCGCGGCCCCGGCTGCCGCGAAAACGGAGCTTTGGGTCTATACGTCCATTTACAAGGAATTCGCCGCGCCTCTCGAAGCTGGCTTCGAGAAGAAGTACCCCGACGTCGACGTCCAGGTATTCCAGGCCGGCTCGGAGAAGATCCAGGCGAAGGTCGAGGCGGAGCTGCTCGCGAAGAAGCCGCAGGCCGACATCATGCTCACGTCGGATCCCTTCTGGAGCGTCGACCTGAAACGTCGGGGGCTCGCCTATGAGCGCCCGGGCCGTGCCGCCGTCGAGACGAACTATTATTCTCTGATGGTCATGATTGCGCACAAGAACTTCGCCGCCGCCAAGCGTCCGAAGGCCTTTCAGGATC
>JAYVWD010000461.1:0-21693 GCA_043786345.1 Pseudomonadota bacterium | reverse complement strand
CGCCAACAAGCCGGCCCAGAACATCTCCTTCTACAAGAGCGACAAGCTTCACGAGATCCTGACCGCGGCGCAGGTCGAGACCGACCAGAAAAAGCGTGTCATCCTCTACAAGCAGGCGCAGCAGATCATCCACGATGATTCGCCGATGATCCCCCTCGCCCACTCGATCGTGGTCGTCCCGGTCCAGCAGTCCGTCGAGGGCTTCGTCATGGATCCGACCGGCCGCCGGCGCTTTGCCGAAGTGTGGCTCGACAAGTAATCCCGATCGTATAGAATGCGGCGGTGGCCTCTTAGACATAGTCTAGGCCACCGCCGTTCTTACCTTTTTCGGAACCGGAATGTTTCTCACGCTGCTACTGAAGCGCCTCCTCGTGGCGATTCCGACGCTTCTAGCCCTCACGCTCGTCGTCTTCCTGATGGTCAAGGCCGTCCCGGGTGACCCGGCCCAGGTGCTTCTCGGCGAGCGCGCCAATCCGGCGGCGTTGGCGGACCTGCGCCACGAGATGGGATTAGATCGCCCCATCTACGTCCAATACGTCTTCTTCCTCGAAAAGCTCCTCGTCGAGCGCGACCTCGGCAAGTCGCTCGCGACGCAGGAACGCGTCAACGACATCATCGCGAGCAAGTTCCCCGCGACCTGCGAGCTGGCCCTCGCGGCCATGATCTTCGCGCTCCTGGTCGGCATCCCGACGGGCCTCGTCTCGGCGATCTGGCCCGCCTCGCTCATCGACTTCGCGTCGATGTCGGTCGCCACGGTCGGCGTCTCGATGCCGATCTTCTGGCTGGCCCTCGTGCTGACCTGGGTGTTCGGCCTGGAGCTCGGCTGGTTCCCGCTCTCGGGCCGCATGAGCATCGACTACTACTACACACCGGTCACGGGCTTCGTCTTCATCGACGCGCTGATGGCGGGCGACTTCGCCATGCTGCGCGACTCGCTCTGGCACGTGGTCCTCCCGGGCATCGCGCTCGGCACGATCCCGATGGCCTTCCTCGCCCGCATCACCCGCGCCTCGATGCTCGATGTCGTGCGCCAGGACTACATCCGCACGGCCAAGGCCAAGGGCCTCGCCATGTGGTTCGTCTATACCAAACATGCCCTCAAGAACGCCTTCATCCCGATCCTGACGATACTCGGCCTGCAGTTCGGCCTCCTGCTCGGGGGCGCGATCATCACCGAGACCATCTTCTCGTGGCCGGGCATCGGCAGCTGGCTTCTCGAAGCGGTCACGGCGCGCGACTACACGGCGCTCGAGGGCGGCGTCCTCGTCACGGCCGGCGCCTTCGTCGTCGTCAACCTCGTCGTCGACCTCCTTTACCGGGTGTTCGACCCGCGCATGCGGGTGAGCTGACGGCATGAAAGCCAACAGCCCCTTCCAGCGCGCCTGCCGCAACTTCGTCCGCCACAAGCCGGGGATGATCGGCCTTGGCGTCGTCATCGTCTTCGTGCTGCTCGCCGCCGCCGCCCATTGGCTGGCGCCCGTCGATCCCTTCATCCAAAACACCGCCCTCAAGTTCACGCCGCCGGTGTGGATGGAAGGCGGCAAATGGCCGCACGTCTTCGGCACCGACATCCTCGGCCGCGACGTGCTCTCGCGCCTCCTTTACGGCGCGCGCCTGAGCCTCATGATCGGCTTCATCGCGGTGCTCGTCGGCGCCAGCTTCGGCATTCCGCTTGGGCTGTCGTCCGGATTTTTCGGCGGCATGGTCGATACCGTCATCATGCGCCTGGTCGATGTCATGCTCGCGTTCCCGTCGATCCTGCTGGCCGTGTGCATCGTCGCGATCCTCGGGCCGTCCCTGGAGAACGCGATGGTCGCGATCGGCATCGTCGCGATCCCGACCTATGCCCGCGTCGTCCGCGCCTCGGTCCTCGCGGAAAAAGAGCGGGAATACGTCACCGCCGACGTCGCCCTCGGCAAGCGCCCGCTCCGGATCCTCTTCGGCGCGATCCTCCCCAACGTCTATAGCCCGCTCCTCGTCATCGCGACCCTGAGCTTCGCCGGCGCCGTGCTCGAGGCCGCCGGCCTCTCGTTCATCGGCCTTGGCGCCCAGCCGCCGACGCCGGAGTGGGGCGCCCTCCTCTTCGAGGGCAAATCCTACGTCTTCAACGCGCCGTGGCTCATCATGTTCCCGGGCCTCGCGATCCTGTTCACGGTGATCGGCTTCAACCTCTTCGGCGACGCGCTCCGGGACGTCTTCGACCCGAAGTCGATGCGGCGCTGACGTGCCGACGATCCTTGGCGACTACGTCCGCGCCGCGACCGCCCGCAAGCCGGGATTGCGCCCCGGCGCCACGATCCCACGGCTGACCGGCGACCTGCCGCCGGCCGCGCCCGCCCCGCGCCGCTTAGCGAAGATCCGCCGCGAGCTGGGCCTGCCCGCCGACGGCCTGATGCCGTTCCTCTACCCGCACGTGGCCGGGTTCGCGACGCACATCCGCCTGATGACGGACCGCCGATTTCCGCTCCCGATCATGGGGACCGTCCACATCCGGAGCGACATCACCCTCTACCGTCCGGTGCGCGACGACGAGGTCCTGCGCGTCGTCTGCGCCATCGACGGCCACCGCGCCGTCGAAAAGGGTCTGGAGTTCGACTTCGAGACCGAGGTCTTCGTCGGGGCCGAAAAGGTCTGGCGCGGGGTCGCCACGATGCTCGCGCGCCAGCGCGGCCTCGGAAGCAGCGAAAAGCGCCGCGACCCCCTCCCCGCCGCGTCCTCCGGCGCCGTCACCGTCATCGAGGCCAGCGCCGCCGCCGCGCGCCGCTGGGCCGCGCTTTCGAACGACTGGAACCCGATCCACCTGAGCCGCTTCACCGCGCGCCTGCTCGGCTTCAAAGGCCAGATCATGCACGGCATGTGGACCCTCGGGCGCGTGACGGCGCTCCAGTACCTACGTCTGGCGCGCGCCGGCGCGCCGGTGCGCGTCCACTGCGAGTTCAAGCTCCCCATTTTCCCGCCGGCGCGCGTGCTCGTGCGGACCGCCGCCGAAGGCTCTGCCGTAGCCTTCCAAGTCCTCGATGCGAAGGGCGAAAAACCGCACCTCCTCGGCGAGATTTCCTGATATAACGGCTGCTCGTCCCGTTCCCGCATTCTCCGGAAAAGGAGCCCGCCATGACGGACTATCTGCTCGGCCTTTCCAGCCATCCCCTCGCGAAAAAGCTGGTGCGCCAGCTCAGGCTGCCGATCCCGCTCCCCGAGCCCTTGAAGCGCGCCGGAGGCTGCCTCGAAGAGCATCCCCTCGAAGGCCAGGAAATCGCCGTCGGCAGCTTGAAGCCCGCGTCGCTCGCCCAGCCCCTGGCCGAGCTTCTGACCGCGGCCGGGGCGCATCCTGTGACGGTGTTCACCCCCGACGTCCGCCTCGATGCCCTCGTCTTCGACGCCTCGGAAGCGCAGACCACCGCCGACCTCGACGCCCTTTACGAGTTCCTTCGACCGCGCCTGAGCGCGCTCAAGACCTGTGGCCGCGTCCTCCTCCTCGGCACGCCGCCGGCGCTGTCCAGGACCCCCGAAGCCGCGGCGTGCGCCTATGCGCTCACCGGCCTCGTCAAAAGCCTCGCGAAGGAGATCGGCCGCCGCGGCTGCACCGCGCAGGTGTTGCAGATCGCGGCGGACGCCCGCACCGCCGGCGCCCTCGCGGCGCCGCTGCGCTTCTTTCTCTCCCGCCGCAGCGCCTTCGTCTCGGGCCAGACGCTCGAGATCGGCCGCTCCGCCGAGCCCGCGGGCGCGCCGCAGACGGCCACCCTCGCCGGCAAGGTCGCTCTGGTGACCGGCGCCGCGCAAGGCATCGGCGCCGCGATCGCCGCCGCCCTGGCGGCCGAGGGCGCCAAGGTCATCTGCCTCGACCGACCCGCCGAGCAGACCGCTCTCGACCAGGTCGCCCGCCGCATCGACGGCGTCGCCTACGCCTTCGACCTGCTTTCGCCCGAGGCCCCCCGCCAGATCGCGGCCAGACTCGAGAGCGACTTCGGCGCCATCGACATCCTGGTCAACAACGCCGGCATCACCCGCGACAAGACCCTGGCGCGCATGCCCGCCGACTGGTGGCACGACGTCCTCGCGATCAACCTCGCCGCCCCGATCCGGCTCACCGAAACCCTGGCCAACGGCGCCGCCGAGCTGATCAAGCTCCTCAACCCGGGCGGGCGCCTGATCTACCTTTCGTCCGTCGGCGGCATCGCCGGCAACGCGGGCCAGACGAATTACGCGGCGGCAAAGGCCGGCCTCATCGGCTATGTGCGCGCCATCGCGCCCCAGCTCGCGGCCCGGGGCATCACGGTCAACGCCGTGGCGCCGGGTTTCATCGAGACGCGCATGACGAAGTCGATGCCGGCGGCGATGCGGGAAGTGGCGCGCCGGTTCAATTCGCTCAACCAGGCGGGCATGCCGGAAGACGTGGCCGATGCGGTGTGTTTCCTGGCGCTGCCGGGGAGCGGCGGGGTCAGCGGGCAGGTGCTGCGGGTTTGCGGGCAGAATCTGATCGGGGCCTGAGCGGCATCGCTTTCCGCTCACCAATGCAAAACGACCGGGGCATCCATACCCTGGTCGTTTGCGCTAAACCATTGCTGGTCCCGAGATCAGTAATCGCTGTTGTAGCTGTTGTAGCCGCCGCTGTTGTAGCCGCCGCCGCCGTAGCCGCCGCCGTAGGAACCGCGGTAGGGACGGTAGCAATAGTAGCTATAGCCGCTCGAGACGTACGAATACGGGCGATAATAGCCGTAGTTGTAGCTCTGGCCGCCGTAGCTCAGGGACGGTCTATAGGAGTTGGAGAAGTAGGACTGGTTATAGCCGCCGCAGGACGAGCCGCAGCCGTAGGACTGCTGGCCGTAGGACTGTTGGCCGCCGTACTGGCCGCCCTGGCCGTACGAGCTGTTGTAGTTGTTGCCATACGAGCTGCTGTAGCCGCCGTAAGCGCTCCACGATTGGGTCGAGGAATCGGCGTCGAGCTCGCCGACGGTGGCGGCGTCGCCCTTGTCGAAGGCGCTGACGACGGCGTCGGAGGAGTCGGCGACTTCACCCTTTTTGACGACCTTCATTTCCGGCATGCCGGTCGCGTTGCCGTCGGCGTCGACGGGAACCCGGAGGACCATCGCATCAGGGATGGCGGCGGCCGCGGTTGGGGCTTGGGCGCCGGAGACTTCCGGCTTCGGTGCTTGTTGGCCTTGGTCTGCTGGCTTGTCCGACTTGGAACCACAGGCGGCAAGGGAGAGCGCGAGAGCGCAGCCCGCGATCGAAGACATGAGACGCATGAGAACCTCCAGGTTGCGTTGATCCGAATGACGAGAACGATCTATTTGCGACCTGCGACTTCTATATGAATCTTATTATAAATCAAAGACATTTCATGAAATTTTAATGGTTTTGGTAAGTTAGGATGCGCAAAGCGCCCTGCAGAACCTGCAAGGGCGCCAAATCGGCATGTCTTTCCAGCGTTTAGATGCTCAAAGGGCGCCGCAATTGACCGCCGGGTCAAAGGCGACCGGCGCGAGGTCGGCCTTCGGGACGATCCCGATCGGCGCGAGCGCCGCCGCCGTCTGCTGAAACTCGGCCAGGGTCGCGAACCGCTTGCCGCCGAGCGGGCGCCCGAGGCAAAAGCCCGGGCCGGCGCGGTCCGGCTGCCAGAGGTCCGGCACCGTTTCGTCGAAGCCCGCCTTGCAGAGGACCGGCAAGGCCTTCGAGTAGCCGACGAACGCGGCGTCAAAGCGCGCCTTGGCGCCGTCCGTCGCCTGCGGCACGAGCCGCGCCTCGAGGTACGAATCACCCTCGAAGTTGCCGGCGGCGGGCGCCGTCCCGTAGCGGTCGGCGGTCGTGCTGGGCGCGATGGTGCCGTCCGCCTGGCGCGTGAGGCGGGTGCGTTCGGTGAGGCCGGCGCCGTCGCCTTTGAGCGTGGCGTCATCGACGGCCTCGCCCTGGGTCAGGATGTCGAGCGCCAGCGCGTCCGCCGTCTTCGTCACCAGGATCCGGCTGGCGAGCGCGAGCGGCTCGTCGCCGGCGTCGGTCTTCGCGGCGAAATCGCGGGTCAGCTCGATCTTGCCGCCGCCCGCGGTCCATTTGAAATGGAGCCACGGCTGGCCTGCGCCCGGGACGACAGGAAGACCCCGGCCACCCCGGACGTTTCCGAGCACGTCTGAGCGCCGGGACTTAAAGGCGGCGCCGTCGAGGGACGGCGCCGCCCTCGGCCGTTTTCCCGAAGGCCGCGCCGCCGCCGCGCGATGCCTAAGCGCCACGGCGCGCAAAAACTTGGTCGCATGGGCAAGCGCGTTTTGACGAAACGCGAACGAGGGCGCTTTTCCCTCCTGCTTTCGCCCGCCTACTCCCCCCGCGAAAAGGGTTAAGCAATACAGTCTTGTTTTTGCCTGGCCGCGCGCCCCATACTGTTCAACAAGAACAGCTGATAAGTCATACGCGTTTCGGGGGAAACACGCCGCATGGATACGCGTCAGCTGGCTGCTTACGCCTATCATAACTGCGAGTTCCTACACGCCATCGCGCTCGTCAAAGACGCGCCGCCGAGCCCCGAGCTCGCCGCCGTCCACGTCAAAGCGCTGTGCGAGTTGGACGACGGCAGGCTTGCGGCGGACGTGGCCGAACACTACCGCTCACTCTTTCCGCAATCGGGGGTCCTGCATCACTTGCGGGGCCTGGCCTACTATCTGGCGGGGCGCCCCAAACAAGAGGTCGAGGAGGCGTTCTTCAGCGCCACCGAATGCGATTGCGCGGGCGGCAACATGGGCCTCGCGCTCCTGGCCTTCACGTCAAAACGCACGGAATGCGCCGTCGAATTGCTGCGTAACGCCGGCACCGGCGATCCGGAGCTCGAGCACATCCGGCAGCTGATGATGGCGCAGGCCCACATGGGCCGCGAGGAGCTCGGCCTGGCCGAGGACCGGCTGCGCGACGCGGACCGCGTGCTGCGCGGGCAACCGAGCCTGCTCCGGCAGTTCTGGGGCCAGCTGTGCTGGGCCCGCCTCATGCGGTCCCGCGGCCTGTTCGAGGGCGCCCTGACGATCGTCGAGCGAATGTTGGACCAGATGGACGATCAATTGATGCCGCGGCTCCACCGCAATGCTATGGTGGAAAAGCACGGAATCATCGAGCGCGAATCGCACGTCCGACTCAAGGCCCCGAAGGATCAGCCCTCGGCCCCGGCGTCGGCCCCCGCGCAGGTGGCGACGATCTCGCGCAAGCCGATGCTGCATTCGCTCTACATGTTTCTGGCCGCGCAAGGGGCGCGCGGCGCCACCAAGGAAGAGATCGTGACGCGCGTCTGGGAAGAAAACTACAACCCCATGATCCACGATGACCGCATTTACAAGGCGATCGGCCGCCTGCGCAAACTCCTGGGCGACGACCATGCGTCGCCCCGTTATCTGACGCAACTCGGCCGGAACTACGTCTTAACCCAGCCGGCCGTGCCGGTGGCTCTTGGAGGAAGTGCATGAGGATCGTCGCGACATTTGCCCTCGTCCTCGGCCTGTTTTCGGCGTCCTTCGGCGCGAAAGCAGCCGAAGAGGCCGTGCGCCGGGGCGGCGAAGGCGATTGGCCACTCTTCTGCTCCATCCCGGACAACGACGCTTACGACGGCTTCCTGCTGCGCGCGGAAGACCGCAGCCCGAGCGGCTACACCCTCTACTTCTACTGGAACGGCCAGGCGCAGTCGGCGATCTACCCGGACGTCCAGGAAACCGAGGATGGCGCCTATCTTCAAGTCCATGGCGTCGAGGCCTACGGCCTCTTCGGCGGCCGCGCGCACCACCTCCTCGCCTTCGTCGCGAAGAACGTCGACCGCAACTCCGAGGCGGGCATGAAGAACACGCTGAGCGTCGTGACGCCGACGTTCCACTCGTCCGACCTGATGCCGTCGAGCTGCAGCCGAAGCAACTGACGCTTATTTGCTCAGTTCGCTTGTCCGAATTTGTCCCTAGGTTTGATTGAGGCGCCGGTCGATACTTTGTTATAGGAACGAACTAGACATCGGCGCCATGTTCCCCCCAACAAGGCGACGACGAAAGCCCTGGAGCCCGCGAAGGCTCCAGGGCTTTTTCCTAGGCGTTTGGGGCTCCTTTTCCGTGTCGGCCACACTTTGAGGGCCCGGGCCGTTGACAGGGGCGTAACCCTGTGACTAGTGTGCAGGTTAGGACCAACCTTGTCCCTTTCTTAACCTGTCCGCATCACACGGGGGAACGCATGCGCCTGTCTGCGCTCATGTATCGAATCATCTTTGCCGGAGCGGCCACCGCCCTCGCGGCATGCTCGCCCGATGGCACCGCGCCGAGCGCCCTGCGTTCCGCGTCCACGGCCCCGACGGAGCTCGCTTACGTCCGCGTGCCCCAGAAGCTCCTGAGCAAGGACTTCGTGCGCGCCACCGGCTTCAACCGCGACCACAAGCGCGACGACGTGTACGCCTTCGGCTGGCTGCCGCAGTCCGAGATTGACGCGCTCGACCAGGACGTTCAGAACCAGGTCACCGCGCTCGACGCGCGCCTGATGGCCCACAACGAGGTCGACGCCAAGTCCCTGCGCGTGCGTGAAGACCGCGGCCTCCGCGCGACCCGCGCCGCCGAGGCCTTCCACAACTATGACCAGATGACCACCGAACTCCGGAGCCTGGCCGCCGCGCACCCGGACCTGGTGACGCTCAATACCGCCGGCAAGTCGGTCCAGGGCCGCGAGCTCTGGTACCTCAAGATCGCGAAGAACGCCGCGCAGGACAGCGACGCGCCGAAGCTCCTCTACATCGCCAACATGCACGGCGACGAGACGGTCGGCCGCGAGCTGATGATCTACCTCGCCCGGCTCCTCCTCAACGGCTACGGCACCGACGCGCGGATGACGAACATCGTCGACCACGCCCAAGTCTACCTCATGCCATCGATGAACCCGGACGGCTATGAGCTCGACCAGCGCTACAATGCCGACGGCGTCGACCTCAACCGCGATTTCCCGGATTTCACCGCGGACCCTCACGATTCGACCGACGGCCGCGCGGTCGAGACGCAGGCGATCATGCGCCTCCACGAGCAGAACCACTTCCTCGTGGCCATCAACTTCCACGGCGGCGAAGTCTGCTTCAACACCCCCTGGGACACCCAGCCCAACGACGGCTCCGTCCCGAAGTTCGGCGACGACGCCTTCATCGCCAAGACCGGCCGCGACTACACGACCTCCAACCACACGATCTACGCCAACAACAGCGGCAGCTTCGACCACGGCCTGACCTACGGCTACGAATGGTACGAAGTGGACGGCGGCATGCAGGACTGGTCGATCTACTACCGCAACGCCATCCACGCGACGGTCGAGCTCTCGACCACCAAGTGGCCGTCGGCGTCCAACCTGCCGCGCATGTGGGACGAGAACAAGGAATCGCTCGTCAAGTACCTCGAGAGCGGCATGACCGGCATGCACCTCAACGTCGTCGGCAGCCGCGGCGAAGGCGTTCCGGCCGCCCTGGTCCGCGTCGGCTCGGCCGACCGCGACGTGAAGTACACGCGCCAACACGCCTCCCGCCCCGCCGTCGGCGGCGCCCAGACCGTGACGGTCAACGCGCCCGGCTACAAGGCGCAGACGCTCAACCTGACCCCGCGGATGTTCGACGGAACCTTTACCGACGTGACGCTGACCCCGCAGTGAGCTGACGCTCCAAGGCCCCGGCATCCTCAGGTGCCGGGGCCTTTTTTCGCCTTTTTCAAACTAAAAAAGCTCAAAAGAATCGGGCGATTGTCGATAGGTCGGCGAGGGCGCCCGCGGGCGGCGCCCGAAAAGCCTCGGGGCTTTGAGGCCTAGCGGTGCACCGACCACTAAAAATTTTTCTGTTTATGACGGCCCTCGCGCTCGCGCCGGGCGCCGACGCCGCCGGCCGCAAGCCGCGCCGCCCGCGCCGCCACGCCCCGGAGCCGGCGAAGAGCACGCTGCTGCACCGCCTGGAAGCCAAGATGTCGCGGCACGAGGCGATGCATTGGGGCATCCGCCTGGGCCTCGCCATCACCCTCATCGGGCTTTACCGATCGTGGAAGCGCCACGAGGACGACGAGGACAGTTACGCCGAGACCGTGAGCTTCGGCAGCCCGGGCGCCGGCGCCAAGTCGCCCGCGCGCAACCACGCCCGCCCGGTGTTTCTGGCCAAGGGCGGCGCCACCTTCGACGCGGGCCAGGAGCTCGATGACGTTATCCAGCGCTTCGGCGAGGAGAAGCCTGACCTCACCCTGTCCGGCACGCCGACTCTGATGCTCGACCATCCGCCGGCGCGCGCCGAGGCCGCCGACGCCGAGCCGGAGGTCAAGCTCCGCGGGGCCGCGGCCGGGGGCGCCGACGGCCCGCTGCGCCACGCCGCGGCGGCGATGAAGGGCGAGGTCAACGCCCCGCTGCCGCTCGGGATCCGCGAGCACTTCGAGAAGGTCTCGGGGGAAAGCCTCGAATGGAGCGCGGTGGTCGCCGTGGCCTTGCGCGCGCACGGCAAGGTCGCGATCACGAACCAGCGCTTCCTCGTGGCCTACCGCCGCCGCACCTTCGCGCTCCTGCCGCCGTCCTGGGCCTCGGGCGTGCGGCGCAGCTCGACGCCGCTGAGCGCCGTGACGCGCGCCGAGGAGGACTCCGACCGCCGCGCCTGCTTCCTCGCCGTCGGCGCCGCCACCTGCCTGTGGTACCCGCTCGGGACCATGGCGACGGTGCTCTGTATCGGCCTCTTCCACTTCGCGCGCCGCCCGGTGCTCGCGGTGAGCTCGAGCCACGGCGGCGGCACGCGCCGGATCCCGCTGGACTTGGCCGATAGGAAAGAAGCCGCGAGAACCCTCAATCGGCTCAAGGGCCCGGGCCTGCCGGGCGTCAAGAAGAGCGCCTAAGCGCCGATAACTCCAGGGATAGCGTTCCCCTTCCCCCGGAGTCGTCCCGTGCGCATCACGAACAAGCTCTTCATCCTCATGGTCATGCTGGTCACCTGCATCGGCTGCGATCAGGCCACCAAGCGCCTCGCCCAGGTGAGCTTAAAGGGCGCGGAGCCGCTCGTCTATCTAAACAACTTTTTTCGCCTCGAATACGCCGAAAATCCGGGCGCTTTCCTCGGAATGGGCGGCACCCTCCCCGACTGGCAGCGCTGGCTTCTCCTCACCGTCGCGTCGAGCGTCATCCTGGTATTGCTCACGGCCTTCGTCTGCATGCGCAAGGACCTGCGGGCGCTGGACATCGTCGGTTACGCGCTCATCCTTGCGGGCGGGATCAGCAATATGATCGACCGCGTGCTCGTCGGCGTCGTCGTCGACTTCATGAACATGGGGATCGGGTCGCTGCGCACCGGCATCTTCAACGTCGCCGACGTCGCGATCATGACCGGGCTCTTCACGGTCGTCGCCGCCCACCTGACCGCGCCCAAGGTCGGCGGGCCGGAAAAAACCGCGAGCGCCGGGAGCGCCGGCGACCGGGCGGCGTAAACCGCATGAATTGCTGCAATTTCAGCTGTTCCCCAAAAATTTTAACCTGCTATAATCGGCGTCCCCGACCGCGACCGCACTTCTGCTAAGCACAAAGGAATGCCGCCATGGACATGACGTACGCGAGCCTCAAAAAGCTCGAGGACATGAAGCAGTCCGCCGGCGTGCGCCAGACGCACGGACTGACCGAGGCGGTGCTGCGCGACTTCCTGGCCGCGGATCCGAAGCTCAAGGTCGCGATCGACGAAGCGCACGCGGCGCAAGCCGAGCTCGCCCGTGAATTCCCCGATCTTCTCGCGCTCTCCGAGGCCGAGCTCATCGCGAAGCTCCAGGACGGTTTCGTGAACTTTTACCCGCAGGACCAGACCAATCCGTACGTGCCGGTCGCGGCGCGCGGGCCCTGGATCGTCACGGCGCACGGCGCCGTCGTCCACGACTCGGGCGGATACGGCATGATCGGCTTCGGCCACGCGCCGCAGTCCGTCATCCAGGCGATGGCGAAGAACCAGGTCATGGCGAACATCATGACGCCGAGCTTCGCCCAGATCCGCCTCGAGCGGGCGCTCAAGAAGGAGATCGGCCACACGAGGGCGGACGGCGCGAAGACGCCGTTCAGGAGCTTCATCTGCATGAACTCCGGCTCCGAGTCGGTGACGGTCGCCACGCGCATCGCCGACCTCAACGCCTACACGCTGACGCAGCCGGGGGCGCGGCACGCCGGCAAGCGGATCATGTTCCTGACCTTGAAGGGCGGCTTTCACGGGCGCACCGAGCGCCCGGCGATGGCCTCCAACAGCTCCGCGAAGAGCTATAAGCACCTCGCCTCGTTCCGCAACCTGGACGTCAACCATACCGTCGATCCCAACGACGTCGCCGGACTCGAGGCCGCGTTCGCCTGGGCGGAGACGAACAAGGTCTTCTTCGAGTGCATGCTCATGGAGCCCGTCATGGGCGAGGGCGACCCAGGCAAAGCGATCACGCCCGCTTTTTACCAGGCCGCGCGCACGCTGACCAAAAAGCACGGCGGGCTGCTCCTCGTCGACTCGATCCAGGCCGGCCTACGCGCGCAGGGCGTGCTCAGCATCACGGACTACCCGGGTTTCCAGGACCTGGACCCGCCCGACTTCGAGACGTATTCCAAGGCGGTCAACGCCGGCCAATACCCGCTGTCGATCCTGGCGCTCACCGAATCGACGGCGAAGCTCTACGTGCGCGGCGTTTACGGTAACACCAAGACCACGAATCCGCGGGCGCTCGACGTCGCCTGCGCCGTGCTCACGCTGCTCACCCCGGCGCTGCGCAAGAACATCGTCGAGCGCGGCGCCGAGCTGACCGCGAAGCTCGGCGGCCTTAAAACGGAATTCCCGGACCTGGTCACGAAGGTGCAGGGAACCGGCCTGATCTGCTCGATCGAGGTGGACAGCAAAGTGTTCGCCGTCGTCGGCTCGGGTCAGCTCGAGGAATGGCTGCGCAAGCACGGCATCGGGGTGATCCACGGCGGGGTCAACTCGCTCCGGTTCACGCCCCACTTCGAGATCTCGAGCAAAGAGGTCGACCTCGTGGTCGGCATGCTGCGCCGGGCGTTCAAGGAAGGGCCGCGCAAGTAGGCCTAAACGTCAGTTCTCCACTTCCGCCCTCGTGACCAGGGTCACGGCGGGGGCGCGGGGCCTGCCGGTTGATCCGGGTCGCTCACGACCGGCTTGGCGAGCCGATGATCGTCGGGTCTTGGACCGTGGACTGGCCCGGCTCTTATGGTAGGCAGCCGGCGGCTAGGGGGGCGGCGGCGTCGACGCTCAAAGGCAATCTCATGGGGCCTCACGTCTCGATTGGGGGAACGCCGGCCCTCCGGCGCTTGGGGCGCCCCCTTTAAGACGATTTATTTACGAGGAACTTCCGGCGCTTAAGAGGACCTTGAGGATCGCAATCAGCTCGCGCAGGGCACGCCCCGGCGGCCGGCTCTTGGGCCAGACGACGGCGACCTCGAAGTCCTCGCCTTCCCGCCCCGGCGCGAGCCGCGACAGGCAGGCGGCGCGGTCCCGGTGGACCCAGTCGGGCAAGACCGTCCAGGCGTCGCTCTTGGCGAGGAAGAGCGCGGCGACGTCGTAGCTGTCGTAGACGAAGTCGAGCTCGCCGCGCCGCTTGAGCGCCTCGTCGAAGAGGCAGCCCGCGTGCGTCTCGACGCCGGGCAGGAGCCGCGGCGCGGCGGCGGGGTACCCGAACAGCAGGGCAAGGCGCTCGTCCTCGGGCAGGGCGAGCAGCGGATGTTCGCGGCGACCGCACACGACCATACGCCCCGTGCACAGCGTCTCTTTCGCCAGGTTGGCGTGCGCTCGCGGGTTGTAGCAGACGCCGAGGTCGATCTCGCCCGCGGCGACCTGCTCGACGACCTGCGCCGAGCGCAGGCTCGAGATCTCGCCGGTGACGTGCGGGTGCAGCAGATAGAGCTCGACCCAGGCCTTCGCCAGGCAGTCGACGGCGAGGCTGTGCGTAGCGCCGAGCCGGAAGCGGCCGCGTAGCTCGAGCGTCGGCGCGGTCATCTCGTCCTTCAGGCGCGCGACCTGGTCGAGCAGCTGCCCGGCGCTCAGCGCGAGCTGGCGCCCGTGGCTCGTGAGCACGACGCGCTTGCCTTCGCGGGCGAAGAGCGGCTGGCCGAACTCCTCCTCGAGGGCGGCGATGCTGTGGCTCACCGCGCTCGGCGAGACGGCGAGGGCCCGCGCCGCCTTGCCCAGATGCTGGAGGCGGGCTGCTTCGACGAAATAGGAGAGTTGGTCCAACTTCATGGCCCACATCGATTAGCAAATTTCACCGATCATGTGAAATTTATTTCACTTTACTAAACGATGTCGCGGCCCTAATTCTTGTATCCAAGCGCGGCTCGCGCCCTGAACGTCTTGTGCCACAAGCCGTTCCACGCATCTGGGGGGAGGTGGGACAGCTTGCTGTACATAGGCATAAACCATTGGGGAACGAGCCGCGACCTCTCGCCACTCGACCGGCGCTTCGCGCTGATCGCGGCGCCGACGGCGGTCCACGGCCTACCGCGGCTCGGCGAAGAGCTCGGGCTCCGCGCCCTCTACGTCAAGCGCGAGGACCAGACCGCGGCGCCTTACGGCGGCAATAAGGTCCGCAACCTCGAGTATCTGTTCGCGGCCGCGCGCGCCCAGGGCGCCGACCGCGTCGTGACCATCGCGCCCCTCGGCTCGAACTTCGTCGCCGCCCTCGCCGCGCACGCGCCGCGCGCGGGGCTCGCGGCCGAAGTCCACCACTTCGTCGCGGCGGCGTCGCCCCAGATCGCCCGGCATGCGCTGTTCAGCGCGGCGCACGGGGCGCGGCTGTCCGTGCACGGACGGCGGCTCTCCAAGTACGCCGGCGCCGCGCTCGCCGGCGCCGCCGCGCTCGACGACCGGCTCAAGTCCGGCAGCAAGGCTTACTTCATCGCGCCCGGCGGCTCGAGCGTCGTCGGGGCGCTCGGCCACGTGCGCGCGGCGCTCGAGCTGGCGGCGCAGGTTCGCGCGGGCGCGTGCCCGGAGCCGGACGTGCTGGTCGTCGGCGCGGGCACCTGCGGGACGATGGCGGGCCTGACGGTCGGTCTGCGCCTGGCGGGCCTACGGACCCGGCTCGTCGGCATCCGCTGCGTGGACGCGCTGGTTTGCAACCGCCGCGCGATCGCTCGGCTGGCGAACGCCGTGGCGCGGCACCTCGGCGTGGCCGGCGGCGTGCGCGCCGCGGACATCGGCTTGCGGGACCCGCCGGGGCACGGGATCGAGTACGGGCGGCGGCACGCCGGGGCGGAGGCGATGGCCGCTACTATGCTCCGTAACGGGCTGCGCGTGGACACGACCTACACGATGAAGGTCGCGCACGCCCTGCGCGAGATGGCCGCCGAAGGCGGGCGGGGGCTCGGGACGGTGCTCTACTGGCACACCTACAACGGCTTTCCGCTGCGGCCTCTGGCCTGAAAAAGGCCGAAAAAAAACCAGGCAGACGCCCGGTTTTTTTTGTGCCGATGGACCGCGGCTCAGGTCCCGCAGGCGGCGACGGCATCGTCGATCGCCTTCTTGAGCTGGACCTTGGTGTCGCTCTCCCAGGTGCCGACGTTCTTCCAGACGATCGCGCCGGTGCAGTCGACGACGACGGTGGTCGGGATGTACTGCTCGTCGATCTCGGCCCAGATCTTCCCGCCGACGTCTTTGACGACGGGGTGGTTCGGGTGGTGGTTCGCGATCCAGGCGCGGATCTCGCGGTCGCTGGTGTCTAAGTCCAGGTCGAGGACCTGCACCTTGTCGTTGTTCGCGTACTGGGTCGCGAGCGTGTCGACGTTCGAGGCGTTTTCGTTGCAGGCGGGGCAGAAGTTCTCGAACGCTTCCATCACGAAGACCGTGTTGGGATGCTCCGCGCTCTTGTAGACCGCGCCGGCACCGGCGTCGCTGTTGAACCAGGGCAGCTCGAAGCCCGAGATGGCGCCGAACGCGGCGGAACTAGAGGCCATGAGCGCGACCGCGATAAGACCAAGACGCATAGTGATTCCCCCCTAAGGACTGTTGGCTGATGACGTGTGCGGAATGGATTGCCTTTAATTATGGCATGCGCCGGCGAGGTGCGCAAGAACAGCGCTAGCCGTGTAGCGGCCATCACGGCGGCGCCTCGAGCCGCGGCGCCGCCGTGATGGCCTCATAGGAGAAAAGGAGACTACTTCTCGCTTGTTCCGCGCGCTCCCAGGCGCATTCGTCGAGCGCCAGCGCCAGCTCCTCGGCGCCGGCCTCGGCGAGCGCCAGCGCCAGCTCCTCGGCGCCGGCCTCGGCGAGCGCCACGGGAAAATCCTTGGGCCAGACCGCGCGGCGCTGTGAGCGGCGCTGTGAGCGCCGCGGCGGCGCCGGCGAAGTCGCGGGCGAGCCGCGCCACCCGCGCCTCGCAGAGCGGGCCCGAGGAGGTCCATCAGTTTTTCCTGCTCGATCAGGCGCGCCGCCGCGGCCTGCTCCTGCGGCGACGCGAACCCCTGCGCCTCGTCCAGGAGGATCAGCAGGCACTCCTCGAGAGCAAGCTGACCGGACCCAAGGACGAGGCGGACGATGCGCGGAATTATCTGGACCAGCTCCGACGCAGCGGGCCGGGCGGCGGCTGAGCGCTTCCAAGCCCCGGATGAGAGGCCGCGCCGGAACCCCGTGCGGGGCTCCGGCGCGGTTTTTGCGACGTCAGGAGAGCATCGCCTTGGCCGCAAGCGACCCTGGCGCACCGGTGATCCCCCCACCCGGATGGCTCCCGCTGCCGCATAGAAAGAGGCCTTTGAACGGCGTCGCATAGCGCGAGCAGTCCGGCACCGGCCGCACCAGCAGCTGGTCTGCCGCGTGCTCGCCGTGGAACATGTGGCCGCCGCTCAGGTTGAACCGGGTCTCCAGGTCGACCGGCGTCAGGATCTCCTTGCCGACGATCGAGCCGGCGAGGCCCGGCATATAGTGCGAGAGGCCGGCGATGGCCGTTTGATAGAGGTCTTCGCGCTTCGCATCCGTCCAGCCGCCCTCGAGGTGGTGCGGGGCGAAGTGCACGAGCACCGACAGGACGTGCTTGCCCGCGGGCGCCAGCGACGGGTCCTCGAGGGTCGGCACATAGGCGTCGAAGACCGGGGCCTTGGAGAACTCGCGGTATTTGACCGGATCGAACGCCTTTTCCAGCTGGTCGAAGTACTCGCCCGTGCGGATGTACTCGACCTTGAGGCTCGGGCGGCCGCGCAACTCGGGGTACTTGTCGAGGGCCAGGTGGAGCTTGGCGACCGTGCCGCGCGTACGGATGTTGCGGACGTCCATCTCGAAGCGGTGCGTGAGGTACTGCGGCTTCACGAGGCTGAGGAAGAGCTGCTTCGGATCGCAGGCGGCCGCGACCAGGCCCGCCTCGACCTTGGCGCCGCCTTTGAGGGTCACGCCGCGCACGACGCCGGCCGTGATGTCGACCTGCGAAACTTCCGCGTCGGTGACGAGCTCCACGCCTTGCGCTTTGCAGGCCTCGATCAGCGCTTTGGCGAGGGCCTGCGCGCCGCCGAGCACCGGCAGGTCGTTGAACGCCTCGGCCAGCAGCAGGTTGATGTTCGTGCCCGGCGACCAGGGGCCGGTGTAGCTGTGGTGGATGGACGGGTGCGCGAGCGCCGCCTTGAGGAGGTCCGACTCGAACCATTCGTTGAGCCAGTCGGCGACGCACATAGGGGTGATGCGGAGCATTTCCATCATGTCGTTCTTGCCGAGCAGGCGCAGCGTCACCGCCGTCTTGAGCATCTCCCAGAGGCCCGGGAAGCTCATGTTGACGAGGTCGGGCGGCATCTCGTCAAAGACCTTCTTGAGGACCGGCGTCACCCGGTCGATGAAGGCGCGGTAGTCCTTGTAGGCCTTCACGTCCTTGGCCGAGTGCGGCGCGAGCTCTTCCTCGGCGCGGCGCGGGTCGCGCCAGAGGAGCAGGCCGCGGCCGTCCCGTTGCGGCGCGAAGATCGGGGCCTCTTCGGTGCGGAACTTGAGGCCGAACTTGGCGAGCTCGAGCTGCTCGACCACCGAGCGGCGCAGGCCGGTCGTGTCGTGGAGCATGCCCGGCGAGCGGAAGCCGGGGTGGAACTCGGCGCTGGCGCTGAGGCCGCCGAGCGCGGAATGCTTTTCGAGCACCGCGACCTTGCGGCCCTTTTTGGCGAGGAGCGCGGCGGTGACGAGGCCGTTGTGGCCGGAGCCGATGACGAGGACGTCGTACTTGGTGTGCTTCGGGGTATTCATCAAAGGTCACCGCCCTTCAGGATCGTTTTCGCCGCGAGCGCGCCGGGGGCGCCCATCACGCCGCCGCCGGGATGCGTGCCGGCGCCGCACATGTAGAGCTTGTCCACCGGCGTCTTGTAGCGCGACCAGCCGGCCGCGGGCCGTTGGAAGAGGAGTTGCTCGAGCGACAGCTCGCCGTGGAAGATGTTGCCTTCGGTGAGGCCGAACTCTTTTTCCAAGTCCCAGGGCGTGAGGACCTGCCGATAGAGGATCGAGTCCTTGAAGCCCGGACAATACTCCTCGATCGTGTCGCACACCGTGTCGCCGAACGCCTCGCGCTTCGACGGCCAGGCTTCCGGGCCCTCTTTCAGGCGGTAGGGCGCGTACTGCACGAAGCAGGAGATGACGTGCTTGCCGGGGGGCGCGACGCTCGGGTCGACGAGCGACGGGATGACCATGTTGATATAGGGGCGCTTCGAGAACTCGCCGTACTTGGCCTCGTCGTAGGCGCGCTCGAGGTAGTCCATGCTCGGGCAGAAAGCGATGTCGCCGCGCAGGTGCTCTTCGCCCGGACGGCCGGTGAACTGCGGCAGGCGGTCGACGGCGAAGTTGACCTTGCCGGAGCTGCCGCGCATCTTGTACCGGCTGATCTGCTTGACGAATTCGGCGTCGAGGTTCTGCTCGCCGACCAGCCGCTTAAAGGTCAGGTGCGGGTCGCAGCTCGAGATCACGAGCTTGGCGTCGATCTCGTCGCCGTTTTCCATGACGACGCCGACGGCCTTGCCGTTCTTGATGTTGATGTGCTTGACGCTGGCGTTGACGCGGATCTCGGCCCCGTGGCTTTCCGCCGAGCGCGCGCAGGCCATCGACACCTGACCCGTGCCGCCTTTGGAGAAGCCCCAGGAGCGGAAGGCGCCGTCGATCTCGCCCATGTAGTGGTGCAGCAGGACGTACGCCGTGCCGGGCGAGCGGACGCCCAGGTAGGTTCCGATGATACCGGACACCGACATCGGCGCCTTGAGCACGTCGGACTCGAACCACATGTCGAGGAAGTCGGCGGCGCTCATGGTGAGCAGCTTGGCGTGGAGGTTGAGGAAGTCCTTGCCCTCGTCCTTGAAGGTTTTGCCGAGGCGGAGCAGGTCCATCAGCTCCTTCGGGTTCCATGACGTCGGGTCCGGCGCCGGCGAGTCGATGATGTCCTTCACGAAGCGGGACATCTTGCTCATCGCCATCGCGAACTCGGGGTAGGTTTCGGCGTCCAGCTGGGAAAAGCGCGAGATCTCGCGGCGGGAGCGGTGCGCGTCCGGCCAGCGGCAAAGGCCCGGATCGCCCTGGAGCGGCGTGTAGGCCGTCTCGAGCGGGATGATCTCCATGCCGTGCTTCGCGAGCTCCAGGTCCCGGATGATGGACGGGCGGAAGAGGCTCACGACGTAGGAGCAGACCGAGAACTTGAACCCCGGGTAGAGCTCTTCGGTGACGGCGGCGCCGCCGAGGAGGTGGCGGCGCTCGAGGACGAGCACCTTCTTGCCGGCTTTGGCGAGGTACGCGGCGCAAACCAGGCCGTTGTGCCCGCCGCCGACGATGATCGCGTCATATTTCTTGAGGACCATATTTAAACCACTCTTGAGGTTAGGTGTTGCGGAAGGCGCTTAATGCCGGCGGCGGCTCAAAGCCGCTTGCGCGGCGGGTTGAAGAACGGCGTCCTGGTGACCGTCGCGGTCACCGTATGGCGCCGGTACTCCGCCGTCTGCTCGATCTTGAGCTTCTGCCCTTCTTTGCCGTACGGCGCCCGCACCTGCGCCAGCGCCAGGTTCTTCTTGAGGATCGGCGACCAAGCGCCGCTCGTCGCCATGCCGACCCAGTTGCCCGAGGCGTCGTAGACGGGCTTGCCGTCGCGCCAGGCCTTGTTGCAGACCTCGGGCGGCAGGCCATAGGTGTTGAACAGGTTCTCGGTCTCGACCCAATCAACCTCGAGGCCGACGAAGGTCCAGTCGGGGCCGCGCACGAGCTCCCTTTTTAGCGCCTCCTGGCCCACGAACATCTGCTCGGCGCCTCCGCGCTCGATCTCGACCGTCCAGCCCAGGCCGATCTCGATGGGCGAGGACTTGCGCTCCTCGGTCATGCAGTGGTGCGCGCTGAAATAGTCGACGCCGTTCATGATGAAGCCGGCCTCGACCCGCGTCACGTCCATGGCGTCCAGGCCGGCGGGCCTGATGCCGAAGTTCTTGCCGGCCTTGAGCAGGGCGTCGTAGATGGCCTCGGCGCCCTTCGTCTCGGTCCACACCTCGTAGCCCAGGTCGCCGGTGTAGCCGGTGCGCGAGACGAGGACTTCGAGGCCCGCGAGCTTCGCCTTGGCGATCCCGAAGAACCGGAGCGCGTCCATGTCGACGCCGTCGACGCAGGACTTCAGGATGGCGCGGCTGTTCGGGCCCTGGAGCGCCAGGGTCGCGACTTTGGTCGAGATGTCCTCGATGGCGACGTCGAAGCCGCGTGCGAAGCGCCGGAACCATGAGAGCGAGGGCTCGGCCGCCGTCACGCGGTAGACGCCATCGCCGAGGTTGCTCACCGTGCCGTCGTCGATGATCTTGCCGTCGTCGTCGCACCAGCAGAGGTAGGTGACGCGGCCGGACTTGAGCTTCGTCACGTCGCGTACCGTCAGGCGCGACAGGAACGCCGCCGCGTCCTTGCCCGTGAGGTCGTACTTGTAGAGCGGCGAGACGTCGATCAGGCCGGCGCTGTGCCGGAAGGCGAAGTATTCGCTGTCCTGGGTCGCCTCATAGCTGCAGACGGCGTAAAAGCCGGCCCAATCCTTCCAGCGCATGCTGTGGCAGAGGGCCGCGGTCCGCGAGTGAAACGGGCTGGGAATCGGCATGGAGGCTCCTGAAAACGCGAAAACGGGCGTTGAAGAGGCAAACGTATAGCGCAGGCTGAGATAATTTGTATATAGTTGCATAAATTCGCTATTTATGCGATGTATACGCATATTATGCATAAACGCGGCGGGAGGAGGCCTCATAGTGGACAAGAAGCGCCGGCAGAGCAAGCTTCGTGACCTTCTAAGGAATGAGGGCTTCATCAATCAGGACGACCTGCTCGCGGCGCTGGCGGCGAACGGCATCGAGACGACTCAGGCGAGCGTCTCGCGCGATCTCAATGAGCTCGGCGTCGTCAAGGTCAACGGCGCCTACCGCCTGCCGCGGCTCGAAGTCGGGCAGTCCCAGTACGTCGAGCAGCTCAATGTCGAGCCGGTCGGCGATCACCTCATCGTCCTGTTCGTCGGGCGCGGCCACGCGCCGAGCGCGGCCACGCACATCGATGCCGCGCGCATCCCAGGCGTGGCGGGCACCGTCGCCGGCGACGACACCGTCATGATCGCCGTGCGCGACGCGGACTACCAACGCGCTGCAGTGAAACGTGTCATGGCGCTTTTCGCGATGCCGGGCTGAGGCGCCGTGGTAGCGTCGCCGCGGGAGGTCTCGATGGCACGCGTAACCCCGGTATCTTATGACGCGGCGCCGCCGGAGTCGCGGTGTCTGTGGGACCGC
>JAYVWD010000460.1:0-2481 GCA_043786345.1 Pseudomonadota bacterium | reverse complement strand
GAGCGGCAACGCCGCCTTCCTCGCGGGCGGCAAAAAGGCGAAGAGCGTCGTGGTGGACTCGACCGACCTGCGCCCGTCAGGCACGAAGGAAAGCGTCGTCCAGCCGGAAATCGTGTTTCGCGACGCCGCCGTGCTGGTCTTCGCCGAAAACGTCGCGCCGGCGACGGCGGAGCTCGAGACCGCCGCGGTCAACGATCAGGAGGACGTGACGCTCGTCGGCTACGGCATCGTCGCCCTGCCGGGCGGCGCCGCCCCCGCCGCGGCGGAAGCCGGCGCGATCCAGAAGCGCGAAGGGCGCAATACCGTGTTCACGAACGAGAAGATCAAGTCCATGCTCGGGCCGACGCTGCTCGTCGGGGGCGAGCCGGATGCCGTCGCGCTCGGTTACGTCAACAAGCACTCGCTCGCCGGGCCGGGCGACTCGGGCGGGCCGCTGCTCCACAACGGCAAGATCCTGGGCGTCCTGAGCTCGGGCGCGCGGCTCCCGGTCACCGAATCCTATCGCGAACTGGTGAACGGGCAGCCCGCGTTGAACCTCTACGGGGACGTGCGCGGCGAGGCGATCCAGAAGCTCGTGGCGCGCGCGAAGGGCCTCGCGGGCGCGGTGACGGGCGGCCCCGTCGCCACGGATCCGGGCACCGGATCGGCCGGGCCCGGGACGGGGTCGGGCAGCAGTGCCTGCATGACGCTCGCCGACTAAAGGCGTCCGACCGGAATCACCCCCGCAAGACGCTGCCGTTCGGGACCACGAACTCCCGCGCCGTACTCGCCTCGGCGGTCGCGGACTTCACGTTTTCGCGCGCGAGGTGAAAACAGAAGTCCGGATTTTCGCGGACGAGGTGGCCGTACGCCGCGAAGTATCCGGCGGTGAACTACTGGCAGTTCACGACGCCGATCTTGCGCTCGGGCGGGGCGGTGCCGGCCACGGGGGCCGTCCGGGCGCGGCCGACGGCGGTGGCAAAGCCGGCGTCCGCCATGAAGCGGTAAAAGTAGGCCGCGAAGGGCTCGAGCCCCCCGACCCGGATTTTCACGCAGAAATCGCGCGCCGCCGTCGCTTCGAGGGCCCCGCTCGCGACCACGGCCGCGCCGAAGTCGGGGCTCGTCGCCACCTCCCAGCGCACGTCCGACGCCGTCCGGAGCGAGCGCGGCAACCGCGTCCAGATCACGAAGCCGTCCGGCCACGGATCCCCCGAGGCGACCCCGAGGTCGGCGTCGTCCAGGTCGTCGTCCGCCCAGGCGGTGCGGGCGGCGGCGCCCGCGAGTGGCAGGCCCATCGTGCCCTTCAAAAGGGTGCGTCGCGTGAGTTTCATGACGTCGGTGTCCCCCTTCGTGCGCGCAGAATTTTCAGAAAGGAGCGCGACTGGATCTCCGCGAGCGAGAGGCCGGTCGCCTTGACTTCGTCGAGCGTGATCGCACCGCAGTTGCGCCCGCGCAGAAAGAAGTTGAGCAGGCCCTGCCCGGTCGCGGCGTCGTCGAAGACGGCGCCGTGCAGCGTCGCCTGCGCGGCCTTTTCCATAAAGCTGCGGAGCCGCGCGGTCGCCGACTCCAAGCCGTCGAGAAAGAAGGCGTAACTGGCGCCGAAGCGGACCGGCAGCTGCGCCGGATGAAGGTCCCAGCCCTGGTAGAAGCCGCTGCGCAGCGCGCTCTGAATGTGGCCGAAGCTCAGGCGCCAGGCGCGGTGCACGGCCGGCTTCTCGCCGAGCGGGAGGACATTGGTCGCGCCGTCGGCGAGGAAGACCGGGCGGCCCGCGAGCGCGGCCTTCATCATCTGCCGCGCGAAGTCGCAGGCCGGGTGGTCCAGATTCTGGTGCGGGGCCGTGACGTCGCAAGCCGCGGTATAGTCGTAGGCGCCGAGGTGCACGCCCCGCAGCCGCGTCCCCGCCGCCTGCGCCATCAACGGCAGGCCGCTGCGCCCGTCGGCGAGGAGGATCGCCTGCGTCGATTCGACCATCAGCTCGAGCCCGAGCGCGTCGGGGGTGAGGTTGAGCGCCTTCTCCAGCGCGCCGAGCACGGCGCAAAAGGCGCCCGCCTGCTGCGGGACCGTCACCTTGGGAAGAGTCACGAGGAAGCGGGGCGGGAGCTTGCCGCCCGCCGCCTTGACGAGCGTCGTCACGAACAGGTCGACGGTGCGGAGCGCGCGGGCCGCCCGCTCCTCGCTCATCGGCTTCACGCGGATGCCGATGAATGGCGGCAAGGTCCCGTCCTGCATCCCTTTGGCGACTTCCCCGGCGGCGCGGAGGCAGTGCTCGTCCTCCTCCGCGTCGGGGCGCTCGCCGAAGCCGTCCTCGAAGTCGATGCGGAAATCCTCGACGGCCTCCGCCTGGAGCTTCGCCTGGACGCGCTGGAACACCGCCTCCTCCAGCCAGCGTTGCCGCCCGACCGTCACGGGGTCGCTGGCCGCGATCCCGAGCGCGGCGGCGAATTCGCGCGCGTCGCCGGGGGGGGGGGGGGGGGGGGGGGGGGGGGGGGGGGGGGGGGGGG
>JAYVWD010000459.1:0-4718 GCA_043786345.1 Pseudomonadota bacterium | reverse complement strand
TGCCGGCCGACACCGCGCTCCTCCAATATACGGTGACCGCCGACCACCTCGAGATCTGGGTCCTCCAGAACGGCCGGATCACCGGCAAGTCGGTGCCGGTGACCCAGGTCGAACTGCAGGCGCGTATCCGCGACTTCCGGATGCTGATGCAGAATTTCTCGTCGACCGAGTACCTCGGCAAAGAGCTCGCCGACGTCCTGATCGCGCCGGTAAAAGACGCGCTGCGGAACGCCAAACGGCTCGCGATCGTGCCGCATCAGACCCTGCATTTCCTGCCGTTCGCGGCGCTGCCCTTCGAAAAAGGCTACTTGGTCGATCGCTTCGCGATCTACTACCTGGACAGCGCGACGATGGCCCGCTTCACCCACGGCGCCGGCGGGCACAAGCTGACCGGCGAGACCACGGTGCTCGCCCTGGCCCCGGCGGCCGACCTGCCGTTCGCCGGCCGCGAGTCCGAGGTCATCGGCCGCTACTTTCCGAAGCTCTCGCTCTACGAAGGGCCGGACGCGAAGGAGTCCCGTTTTCGCGCCGACGCGCCGGCGTTCAAGGTCCTGCACGTCGCGTCCCACGGCGAGTTCAAGGCGAGCGCGCCCGGAGAGTCGCGCCTCATGCTGGCGCCCGATCAGAGCGCCGACGGAAACCTGTCGGTGACCGAGGTCTTCGGCCTCGATACGAAGGCCGACATGGTCACGCTTTCGGCCTGCGAATCCGGCCTCGGCAAGCTGTCGCTCGGCGACGAGATCATCGGGATGAACCGCGCCTTCCTGTTCGCCGGGGCCAGCACCGTCGTATCGGCCCTTTGGCGGATCAGCGACGTCTCGAGCGCCGTCACGATGAAGCGCTTCTACCGCTACCTCGCCGAGGGCGACGACAAGGCCGAGGCGATGCGCAAAGCGCAGCAACTGGTCCGGCGCTACCACCCCCATCCGGCCTATTGGTCGAGCTTCCGCGTGATCGGAGACTACCGATGAAGGCCGCGCTGCTCGCCGCCGCCGCGCTCGTCGCCGCCTGCGGCAAAAAGGGCGAGGACAAGGTCGGTGCCCCGCCGCCGGCGCCGACCGTGCAAGGCGTCATCGACACCTCGGTCAAGGCCGTTACCGGCACCGTTTACCTAGGTGACACGGCGCATCCGGCGGCGGGTTTCGAGCTCTGGACCCTCGATCATACGGGGCGGACCTTCCGGCGGGACATTCTGCCGGAAGGCGGCAAGGTCTCGCTGCCGATCGACGGGTTTACGCAGGATTCGCTCTATACGATGCACCTGGTCAAGAGCGGGGTCCTGTTCGCGGACGTCGACCTGTCGGCGGCCGCCGGCGTCCAGGCCGCCTTCACCTACGAAGGAGGCCCGGGATACGAGCTCGGCGCGTTGATCCTCGCGGTGGACGCCCACGGCGACGTGGATCCGGCGGTGACGGACGTCCAAGGCCGGATCGGCGGCGGCTTCCGCGCCCAGCCGGACGAGGCCGCCTCGTTCGGGTCGTTTCCCGTGCCGTCGGGGGTGACGCGGCTCGCGATCGGGAGCCAGCTCTATGTCTTCGAGCCGTCGTCGCTTCTCCACTCCTTTTATCAGCGGGCGCAGAACCCCGCGCTTTATGCCCAGGACCTTGCGGCCTTCAGCCGGTTCGGCGTGCGCGCCGACGCCGCCGCCGCGGACACGCTGCGCAAAGTCCAGATCCTCGAGGCCGGACCGTGGCTGGCGGCGACACGGTTGGCGGCCGCCGACGGCGACCCGCCGCACGGCATGAGCGCGCTTTGGTCGGCGACCAATTACCTGGTACCGGCGTCCGGCAAGCTGACGTTCGGCGCGAGCGCCTTTGTCGGGGCCGTGCCTTCGCCGAGAAGCACGATCCTCCTCAAAGCCCAGGTCGGCGACAAGGATCCGGAAGCGAGCCTGCCGATGCTCCTCGGGCCGGTCGTCACGGTGCCGCCGCTCCTCGCCTCGATCGACCTCGGGGGCGGCACGCTCGCCGCCGTCGACTACGCCGCCGCCGGCGCGAACGGTCTGACCCGGGCGTTCTGTCCGAAGGGCGCGCTGCAGCTCGGCCTTTCGGCGCCGAAAGATCAGGCGGGTGCCCCGATTCCGGCGACGCTCCTCGACACCATCGAGATCGTGGCCGACTATTATGGAGTTGCTGCCGACGGGAAGGTCGTGACTCTCGCCGTCGTGCCCGCCGACTTTCCGGTCCCTTATCAGGTGGCGGTGGACGATACGGTCGGCGACAGCGCCCGCGCCTGGAGCCCCGAAACCCGGACGTTTAGGGTTACGATCGGGCCCCTGGATGCGGCCAAGAGTCCGAATGTCCTGCCGTTTCCGGCCGGTCTCTTCATGGTGAACGTCGCGGCGGGCGGCGTCTTCTACGTGCGCCTGCGCGTCTACTACAAGAGCTCGAAGGGGGCCACGGAAGGCGCCTTCGCGATCTGGTTCGACAACGCGTGTCCGTGACGAACGCGCCGGACTTCGAGCTCAAGCAGTTCACCTGCTGGGGGTTCTCCTCAGCGGGCATCAGCAATACCTGGGGCGCTCCTACGCGGCGCGGCGCTCGCGGGCGGTGATCGACCCCTTTCTGCTGTCTCCAGAGCAACAGGCCGAATTCGCGGGACCGCGCGCCAGGTCCAGGCGGCCTGCGCCGGACTTTTCCGGCCCGACCTCTTCAACTACGCGAACCTCCGGAACGCCTGGCCGGTCTGCCATTGGCACATCATCCCGCGTTACGACGGCAAACGGGAGTTCGCCGGCTTCGTCTTCGACGACCGGCGCTGGGGCCGGAACTACCACGGCTAAGAGGCGCTTCCTCTGCCCGGCCGCGGCGTGATCGTGCAGGTGCGGGGCGCGATGCGTCGCGCCCTGGGCCCCTAGGCCGAGGCCTTCGCGGCGCGATCGGTCCCTAGGCCCTCGGCGCGCTCGATGGCTTCGCGGCGCTGAAACCGCGGCGGCTTGGCGAAGAGCGAAGTGATCCGGACATCGCGCGTCCTGGGATCGTTGAAGATCAGGAAGCAGCACATGTCGCCGCGCAGGGCGAGGACGGGCGCGAGGATCAGGTTGTGTTCGTCGACCGCGCCTTCTTTGCCGGCAGCTGCCGTCGGGGCGGAGGCAATTTCGTCGCTCTGGAGCTTGAAGCCCAAGCCCTTGTCGAGCGCGACTTTGATGCGGCCCTTCAACGACGCGGCCTTCTTTGTGACCTTGGAGTCCTTTTGGCGGACGACGGCGTCGAGCTCCAGGACCGCGGCATCGAGCTCGCCGGCCCGGACGAATGCGAGGGCCATATTGTAGAGGACGATCGCCTTGATGTCGTCGCGGTCCTCGGGTACCGAGCTTACGGTCTTCCGGTAAAGCTCGATAGCGTCCTGGGCAAAGCCGCACCGGGCGTGCGCCACGGCTTTATTGTTCATGTAGCCAATGAGTGCCGACAGCGATTCGAGCTCGCCCATGAGCTTCCGTGCGGTCGCGGTGTCGCCCTTGGTGATCGCGATTTTGACGGCGGCTTCTTGGACGGTCGTGCTGCCGGGATCGAGCGTCTTCGCGTCTTCGAGGCAGTCCTCGGCGGCGGTGTGTTTGCCGAGTTCGGTCTCGGTTTCGGCGATCGAACAGAGGCGCTCGATGTTGTGCGGGGACAGTAGCTGCGCCTTCTTAAGGCATTTCAGCGCCGCTTCATACTGGCGGAGGAGCATGAAGCTCTTGCCGAGGAGGTTTAGCACCGTGATGCTGTCGCCGGCGTGTTTCAGGGCCTCGATGCCCGCGTCCCGGGCAGCGGCGTAATTGCCGGTCGCAAACGAGAATTTCGCGTCGACCAGGCGCTTGTTCGCGTAGGGAATGGCGGGGTCCGCCAGATATTGGTCACGCAGCGGGGTGGCGTCGGCGACCTTCTTCTGCGCGAGGAGGGTCGTGATCTTGCGCTCAAGGGCCGCATTCTCGGTCGGCAGACGGTCCTGCTGCAGGGAGACGATCAGGGCCGGAATCAGCAGGTCCTTGTTGAGGGGTTTGCTAACGATGTTGGCGAGGGTCATTTCCCGCGCGAGCGGCATGTCGTCGACCTTGAGCAAGGAGCTCAGGATCACGATCGGCACGCTGTGGAAGCCTTTGCTCCGGAGCCGCTGGACGAGTAGCGGGCCCGACAGCTTCGGGATCCGCCATTCCATAAGCACCAGGTCGGGTTCGGGGTTGGCGTCGAGCCAGGCCCACGCGGCCTCGCCGTCTTGGAACCCGTGCACGGCTTCGACGCCGAGCTTTTTTAGTATCTCCTCGAGCGCCTTGAGCACCGACGAGTCGGAATCGATGGTGACGGCGGCCTTGACGCCGAGGACATTGATGTCGGAGGGTCCGTCCAGGCTCGCGGCGCCGGGCTTGTAGTCGTCCCCGAAGAGGGTCTTGCCGACCTCGTCGGCTTTCGCCGCGAGGGAAGGGTCGAGGAGCTTGACCTGGGCCAGGGCTTTTCGCGCCGCGGGCTTCTTATCCTGGTGGAACTGCGGCTCGGCGAGCTCGAGGAGGATGTTCGGGTTTCCCGGAAAGACGTCGAGCAGGGTGCGCTCGAGCGACTCCTGGAGCATATAGTCTTTGGCCGTGCGCAGGTGCTGGCGCAGGTACTCCGCCGCGACGAGCGTCTCGTTGAACTTCACGGCCTCGAGGTTCTCGAAGAGGCGCTTCATTTCTTCGGTCAGGGAATCTTTGGTGAAGGGCTTCGAGTGCCAAGAGAGGAGGCCGAGCTCGAAGGCTGCCGGCA
>JAYVWD010000458.1:0-9989 GCA_043786345.1 Pseudomonadota bacterium | reverse complement strand
CTACTACGACGTCGCGCGCGAGCTCCTCGACGAGCACTTCCCGACGGGGAACTTCTACAGCGACTGGATCGCCGACGAGCTCCTGATCTTCTTCCTGACCGACAAGGATCCGCCGGACGACGCGCTCGCCGCGCAGGTCCTGGCGTTCGCCCGCGCGCTGCTCGCGGCCAAGGCCAGGTTCAGCGCCCGGACCGGCCTGCCGCGGGCCATCGACATCGGCATCGCGTCCGGGCTATCTATGGTCGGGCTCTCGGGGCCCGCCTCCAACCGCAAGGTGATGGCCATCGGGGACGTGCCGGTCCGCGCCCGCCGCATGCAGGCCATGGGGAAGCTCCTGCGCCGCGGCCGCGGCGAGTGCGACCGGATCATCTACTCCGACGCGCTCTTCGCCGAGGCCGGGACGCCCGCCGCGGGCCAGCTCGTGCCGGATGCGACGGACGTCCACCGCTCGCTTGCGGGGGAAACGCTGCTGTTCGAGGACGGCGCGACGGACCGCGCCGCCTGACGGTCAGAGCTCGCAGCAGCCGCCCCAGCCCCCGAAGTACCAGCCGTACCAGTCCTCTGACTTCCAGCTGTCGTAGTATTTGCTCTCCTGCTCGGCGCTCAGGGTCTCGGCGATGCGCCAGCGCTTCTTCATGTCCGAGAGCTCGGCCAGGCGGCGGTCGAGGCGCCCCTGGTAGTGCGCCTGCGCCTCGCGTGTCCCGGCGCGGTCGCGGTGCAGCAGGTCGAGGAGGAACTCGGCCTGCTCGCCGCCGAGCTTGAAGTAGCCGGCGAACAGCAGGGCCTGGTCGAGGCTCAGGTCCGCCTTCCCTTTGCAGACCTGCGAAATGTACGTGGAGTGGCACTTCAGGTGCGCCGCGACCTGCCGGGCGATGCCCTTGCGCCCGGCCGTGCGCGCATCGGCGAGGCAGGCTTTCACGAACTCGCGGTACGTCCTCGCCTCGTAAACGTTCATAGGGGCACATTGTACTTAGGGGTTTCGGCCGGGTCTTGGGGGAATGCCCAAGGGTGCGGACTGTATGGGGTTTTGCAGAAGGGGCTATGATAGAAGGAAGCCTTCTCACCCGGAGCCCCCACCATGCGCAAGCACGCGCTCCTCGCGCTCGTGGCCGTCCTACTCGGCGGCTGCTTCGGCAAACGCGCCGGCGACGCCCCTGTCCTCATGTCGGCGCCGATCGAGACGCGCCAGGAGCCCTCGCCGCGCAGCCTGCACACCGCCGTCTGGGACGGCGAGGGCATGTTGATCTGGGGCGGCATGATCGAGGACAAGATCACGCCCTCGTCGACCGGCGGCGCGATCTTCTACCCCGGCGCCGGCAAGTGGTACGGGCTCCCGAAACACCGCCACGAGACGCGCTACCACAACTCCGCGGTGTGGACCGGCATCCAGCTCATCATCTGGGGCGGCATCGAGGGCAACTTCGGCGACCGCACGAACGCGGGGTTGATGTTCGACAACGAAGACGACGCCTGGCTCGACGTCTCGAAGGAGGGCGCCCCGAGCGCGCGCTCCGGCCACTCGGGCATCTGGACCGGCGACCGCATGATCGTCTGGGGCGGCGAGAACGCCGAAAAGCAGTTCGGCGACGGCGGCGTCTACGACCTGGTGCAGGATAAATGGGAGGCGCTGACCGACGTCGACGCGCCGAAGCCGCGCGCCTTTCACACGGCGATCTGGACCGGCACGAAGATGATCATCTGGGGCGGCTTCGACGAGAAAGGCCCGCTCAAGGACGGCGCCGTCTTCGACTACGCCGACAAGCAATGGTCCGCCATGACCGACAAGGGCGCCCCGACCGCGCGCTTCGGCCAGACGGCGATCTGGACCGGCAGCAAGATGATCGTCTGGGGCGGCCGCGCCGGCGACGACAAATACTTCGCCGACGGCGCCATGTACGACCCGAAGAAGGACAAGTGGACGCCCCTTCCGGAGAGCGGCCTCACCCCCCGCGAGCTGCACACCGCCACGTGGACCGGCAAGGAGATGGTGATCTTCGGCGGCCAGGACCAGGAAGGCGCGCAGGCCATCAACGGCATCTACAACCCGAAGAAGAAGAGCTGGCGGACGTTTCGCCTCGACGCGAAGTACCCGGCGCGCTACATGCACACCGCCATCTGGGACAGGAAACAGCTCTATGTCTGGGGCGGCCGCGGCCCCGACGGCAAGTTCCTGAAGAGCAAGATCGGCCTCGCCGTCTCGCTCACCCCGGGCCAGGCGCCCCGGGTCGTGAAGGCCGATGACTCCATCGGCGCGGCGGGCGAGTAAGCCTGAAGGGCCGAAAATGGACGCACGTACGTACCAGTCCGACCCCTTCCGGTTGAGGTTCGAGCCGGTGCTCGAGCGCGACTACGTTCACCTCGCCCGCGCGCGGGCGTACGCCGTGGGGCTGCGCGGGACCATCGTCGGAGGCATCATCCTCGGCTTCTTCCTGACGGCGCAGCGTTTTATGGCGCCCGAAGGCCTGCCGACGCTCGCGGCCTCGGCCCCGCACCTGGCGCGGATCTTCGCCCCGCTCACCCTGATCTTCGCGGCCACGGTGATCTTCCGGCGCTTCCGGCGGATATCCGCTTACGCCTCGCCGCTCTATTGGGGGTTGGCCATTTATGGCGCCTTCCTATGCGTGAATACATGCTCCTGCTCCGTGACGAGGGCATCGACCTGGCCGCCATGAACCCCGAGCTCGCCCGGGGGATCATGGACAAGTACCAGGCCTGGTCCGAGAAACTCCGGGCGGACGGCCGGGCCCGCGCGGCAAAAAACTGACGGACGAGGGCGGCCGCTCGTTGCGCGTACGCAACGGAAAGGTCGTCCTCGACGGGCCTTACGCGGAGGCCAAAGAGATCGTCGGCGGCTACTACCTCATCACGGCGAAGGACTACGACGAGGCGTGCGAGGTCGCGCGCGGCGTGCCGACGCTGACCTATGGCGGCAGCGTCGAGGTGCGCGAAGTGGACGAGGTGTAGCCGGGGCCGGTGCTGTAGTAAATTGGGATCAGTTTACGCCCCGCGGACGGGTGTGCTACCTCTGCGCGATGTATCCCGATCTCTCACGTCTTTTGGAGGGTCCCTATGTTGAAGCACGCACTGGCCGCGCTGACGGTTTCCGCCGCGCTGAGCGCGCCGGCCTTGGCCGCCGGCACCGATTTCATCTCGTTCGACATGTTATCTCAGGGCGATATGACTCAGCAGTTCGTCGACCTCGTGAACGATGGACACAAGATCAAGAAGGTCGCGGTGTTCGGCGAGTACGGCGCCGTCATCCTTTACGACTACAACGGCTGGTGGGCGAAGAGCGTGCCGCAGGAGCTCGTCACGAAGCTCGACCAGATCAGCAAGACCGACCAGGAGCTCAAGTCGATCGCGTTCACGAAGGAGGGCGGCTTTACCGTGCTCTTCGGGCAGCACGACTACTTCACGAGCGGCATCGACACCAACGCCTACGGCTTGTCGCTCCTGCAGACGGAGGCGGCCGCGGAATTCAGGGACGTCGCGTTCCCGGCCGATGGCGGCATCGTGCTGCTCGAGGCTAGCGGCGGCTATGCGTGGAACGGCCTGGCCGACAACAGCGAGCTGGCCCGGGGACTCAAGAGCCTCGCGGACCAGAACCTCGACATCGACACGCTCTTCGTCTCGCCGACGGGCGGCTACGTGGCCATGAACCAGGGGCAGATTCTCTTCACCGAGAACCTCTCCGAGAACCTGGTCTCCGAGCTCTACACCCGCCAATACTACGGGCAACAACCCCTCAGCCTTTCGTTCCTCGACGACGACCGGTGGATCCTGGTCTGGTGAGACGACCCCAAGGCCGCGTCCGTCATTTCGGGGCGGCGCGGCCCTCTAATTTCCGCGAAAATTCATTGCTTGCCGGGTTTCCTGCAGGACTTGCGGCACTTGGCCTCGCCGCAGTTCTTGAGCGTCGCGGGCTTGACCACGGTGCGTTTCTGAAAGCCCGGCGGGCACTTGCCGCTTTGCGCGAAGCAGGTGCCGTTGGACTCGAAGACGAGCCCTTCGCCGGGCTTGCACTTCTCGAGCGTCTCGTGCTCGCCAGGCATGCAGACCATCTCGCAGATTTCGTGCGGGTCGTGCATTTTGGCGAGCGCGGCGGGAGCCAGCAGCATGGCTCCCGCCGCGAGGACGCGCCTCACGTGCTCTTGCTGGTCACGAGTCCTTTGAACCGTGCGCGCAGCGTGTCGAACCACAGCAGGTAGCTGGAACCGACGAAGTTGGACGTCAGCGTCGCCCCGAGGATGCCGACCGTCATGGCGGCCGCGAAGTTCCAGATGCTGCCCGTGCCGAAGACCAGGAGGCCGACGAGCGAGAGCGAGGTCACCACCGAGGTGTTGATCGTGCGGCTCAGGGTCTCGTTGAGCGAGGTGTTGATGTTCTCGCGGAAGGTCCGCTGCGGATGGTGCGCGAGGTTCTCGCGGATCCGGTCGAAGACGACGATGACATCGTTCACCGAGTAGCCGATGCCGGTGAGCAGGGCGGCGATCGAGGTCAAGTCGAACGAGCGCCAGAAGATCAGGTAGAAGGCGAGCATCGCGCAGGTATCCGGGATCAGCTTCAGGACCGCGCCCGAGCCGAAGCGCAGGTCGAACCGGAAGGCGAGGTAAGCCAGAATCCCGATGATCGCGTAGATCAGCGACATGAAGCCCTGATTTCGGAGCTCTTTCCCGATCTGTGGGCCGACGTAGTCGACGCGGGTGATCTTGGGCTCATGGGCCGCGAGCTCTTTCTTGATCACGTCCTGGAGGGCCTGGACCTTGGCGCCGCTTTCGACCGCGTCGGCGGCCTGCTCGGCTTCCGCGCCCTTCGACGCTTCCACGCCGGAGGCGGCCGTTCCGGCCTTCACGCCGGCGAGGGAGTCCTTGTCGAGGCGCAGCAGGAATTGCCGCTCGCCGCCGCTGAGCGCCTGGATGTGCGCGTCCTTCACGCCGCCGCGCGCCAAGGCCTGCCGCAGGTCGGAGACGGGGACATCGTCCTTGAAGACGAGCTCGGCCTCGAGGCCGCCGACGAAGTCGACCGACCAATTGAAGCCCTTGATCGCGGCCATGCCGAGCACGACGACGATGCCGAGGGCGGCGATGCCGGAGGTCATGATGTCGTGCTTGAGAAAGTCGAAGTGGAAATTGCGGTTCTTGATGGCGACCTTGCCGCCGAGCCACTGGAGCTCTTTGGCCGGGTCCGGCACGCGCTTCATGACGACGTCGAAGAAGAGGTGCGAGCAATAGAGCGAGGTGAACAGCGAGACGATCAGGCCGATGATCAGGGTCACGGCGAAGCCGCGGACCGGGCCGGAGGTGTTCGTCTCGAGGAGGATCAAGGCGCCGATCATGGTCGTCACGTGCGAGTCGAAGACCGTCCAGAAGACTTTGCCGAAGCCGATCTCGAGGGCTTTCTTCGGCGCCTTGCCTTCCCTCAATTCCTGTCGGATCCGTTCGTTGATGAGGACGTTGGCGTCGACGGCCATACCGAGGCCGAGGACGAAACCCGCGATGCCGGGGAGCGTCAAGGCGAAGCCGAAGCCGGCCATGCAGGCGAAGACGTAGATGGCGTTGAGGACGAGCGCGGCGCAGGCGATCATGCCGGGGCGGCGGTAGTAGCCCATCATGAACAGATAGACGAGGACCAAGCCGAGGGCCGTGCCGAGGATGCCCTGGGTCGCGAGCTCGGGCCCGAGGCTGGCGCCGACCTGGCGTTGCTCGAGGATGTCGATGGTCGCCGGCAGGGCGCCCGATTTCAGCACGAGGGAGAGCTGGTTGGCCTCCTCGATCTGCTTGTTGTAGTCGCGGCTGCTGCCGAGCGTGATGCGCGCGGTGCCGCCGGCGATGCGGCCCTGGATCGTCGGCGCCGACTCGACGACGTCGTCGAGGATGATCGCCATGCGCTTTTGGACGTTCTTGCCGGTGATTTCCTCGAAGCGCTTGCCGCCGATCGAGGAGAACTTGAGGGAGACTTCGGGGCGGTGGTCGAGGCCCTGGGTGTCCTGGCCGACGAAGGCGTCGGTGACGTCGTCGCCCTGGAGCTCGGTCGCGGCGAACACGACGTAGCTCGTGTAGCGGGTCTTCTTGCCGCCCGCGAGGAGCTCCTGGCCGAACAGCAGCTCATGGTCCGGCGGCACGAGGCCTTTGGTGGCCGCGAGGATCGCGGCCTTGTTGTCGGAGACGAGGACGGTGCCGGCGCCGACGCGCGAGGCCGTCACTTCCGGCGGCAGCTTGCCCGCCAGGGCGCTGAAGCCGGTGAATTCATCGTCGACGATCTTGAACTTGAGCTGGGCGGTGCGGCCGAGCAGCTCCTTCGCCTTCTCGGGATCCTTGAAGCCCGGGAGCTGGACTAAGACCGTGCCGTCGGCGCGGCGGCTGATCAGGGGCTCGGTGACGCCCCACTTGTCGACGCGGTTACGGATGACGCGCTCGGCCTGCTCGATGGCGCTCGACTTGATCGTCTTGATCTGCTCGGCGCGGAACGAGAAGTCGAGGAAGTTACCCTTTTGATCGACCTTCTGGAGGTCGGGGAACTTCGGGCGGAGCTTGCTGATGAACGTGTCGGCGTACGCGGCGTCCGCGAGCTCGACCCGCAGGCGACCCGACTGGTCCTTCGGGACGAAGGCGGTCTTGACCGGGATCGTGTCGTCGGAAGCCCAACGCGTGATCTCGGTGCCGATACGGCCGAGTTTGTTGTCGATCGCCTGGTCCAGACGAACGCCGAGGACGAGCTGAACGCCGCCTTGCAAGTCGAGGCCGAGGTTGATGTGGGTCCGCGGGAAGATGGACGGGATCTTCTTGTCGAGGAGCTCCGCGTCGTTCCGGATTTCCGGCGGTTGCATGAAGTAGATGACCGTCGGAACCGACAGGTACACCGCTAGCAGCGTGATCAGGGCGACGAGGATCGAGCGATTTCGAAGTGTCTTCATGGTCGGCGTGCAACCTCTGGCCAGTGTTTTTCAAGGAACCCCTATCCTCGATTGGAACGCCCCTTAAAAGCTACTTTTTTTATCAGATCGGCGCGTGCATCATCGGGCGATGGCCCGCCCCCGATTCAAACTCGGATTGTCGTTTACCCTCGTCGTCCTGGCGCTGATGGAGGCGGTCGCACGATCCGGCCGAAGCCTGGTGTTTCCCGGGCCATTCTGGGAGCTTGCGGTCATTCACGCGGCCCTCGTCGAGGGCCTGCCCTCGGGGCTATTGAGCGCCGCACTGACTATTTTGTACGCAGGATACGCGCTCTCGCTACCGGATCATTACTTTACGTATAGCGACGAGGGGGCCCAGAGATTGTTGACGCAGCTGATCGCGGGGCCGGGGTTGGCGGTCTTCGTGGCCTTCATGCGGCGCAAACGCCTGCAGGACTGAGCGGGTCGGTCAGTGGGCGCCGATGACCATGAAGCGCTCGGCGCTCGCGAGCCGCGCGAAGCCGACCTTCTCATAGAGTCCGTGGGCGTCGCGGGTCGCCAGCAGAAAGCGGCGCAAACCCTGCAAATCCGGGTGTGCCACGACGCTTTGCATGAGGAAAACGCCGAGGCCGCGCCCGCGGTAGGGGGCGAGGACGAAGACGTCGCAGAGGTAGGCGAAGGTCGCGCGGTCGGTGACGACGCGGGCGAAGCCGGCCTGCCGCCCCGACTCCTCGTCGAAAAGCCCGAAGCAGAGCGACTGGTCGACCGAGCGCTCGAAGACCGCGCGGGTCCGCCCCGCCGCCCAGTAGCAGGCGTGCAGGAACGCGAAGACGACGTCCCGGTCCAGGCGCCCCTTGTCGGTGGAGACACAGAAGCCGTTCACGGCGGCACCGTGGCTTGCACTTCCGCCGCGGCGCGGAGGTCGCCATCCCGGCCGCGGGCCTTGAGCTGCTCCACGACGCGCTGCCGCAGGTCCGCCGGCCGGTTCTGCCCGACCTTCCATTTGGTGCGCGACGAGACGGGCGTCAACGCCACCAGCACCAACATCTTGTAGAGCCGCGCGTAGACCGGCGCGGCGTGGTCGAGCGCGTCGAAGCCGCCTTCCGGCTGGAAATGGTCCATGAGCCGCGTAAGGTAAGGCGTCATTTCGCCCGGCGCCTCGATCAGCCGCGCGCGGCAGCGAAACTCGGCGTGCCGGTAGTACATCGTCGCCGCGCCGCCGTCGCGCTCGTCCACCCAATAGGACGGAATCAACGCCATGACGTCCGTTACGCTGACCACCGCCTCGGCGCGGGCGCGCAGGTCGGCGACCTGCTCGTCGGCCCGGTTCAGGTGCAACAGGAACTCGTCCCCGTCGAACCGGTGGTTGAAGAGGCCGAGGTGCGGGAGGCCGTCGGGCCCCGTCGTCAGAAGCTCGCAGTACGGGCGCTCGTCGACCAAGGCACGGACACGGGCGGCGGAGGGTTGGGCGTAGTAGCCGTAGAACTGCATGGCGGGGGCTCCTCGAGTTTGTGGAGGCTTCTATAGCGGCATGCCCGACCTCCGGCAGTTCCCGGTCGACGAGTTCCGCGGCTTTCTCGCGGGCTCGCTGCGCAAACAGCCGGAGAAGATCCTCGGCTACGGCGATCCCGGCGGCCACCCGGCGTTCCTCCGGGAGCTCGCCGTCTACCTGCGCCGCCTCCGCGCCGTGCAAGACCGCGAGATCGTCGTGACGAACGGCTCCCAGGAGGCGATCTACCTGCTCGCGCAGCTCCTCGTCGCGCCCGGCGACAAGGTCGGCGTCGAGGAGCGCGGCTACCGCCCGGCCTGGGAGGCGCTGCGCGCCGCCGGCGCCGAGCTCGTGCCGCTGCCGATCGACGCGGACGGGCTCGACGCCGACGCGGTCGCCGGGATCCTCGCCCGCACTAAACTGAAATTGATTTATACGACGCCGCTCCACCAGTACCCGACGACGGTCACGATGCCGGTCGGCCGGCGCGCCCGGCTCTACGACGCCTGCGTCAAGTACGGCGTGCCGCTGCTCGAGGACGACTACGACCACGAGTTTCACTACCGGTGCCAGCCGCTGCCGCCGCTCGCGGCGAACGACCCGGCGGGGATCGTGCTCTACGTCTCGACCTTCTCGAAAGTCCTGTTTCCCTCCGCCCGCTTAGGCTTCACGGCCCTGCCGCCGGCCGTCGCCGCGCGCCTCAAGGTGTTGAAACGGCTGGCGACGCGGCAAAACGATGGGATCCTGCAGGACACGGTCGCCCGCTGGATGCGGGACGGCGGCTTCGAGCGGCACCTGCGCCGGATGCGGCGCTGCTACGAGGAGCGGCGCGACGCGATGTTGGGCGCCATAGAGCGGCTCCGCGCCCAGGGGCTGCCGCTCACCTGGAAAGAGCCGGACGGCGGGATGGCCGTCTGGCTCGGCGTCGGCTGCAACGCCGACGCCGTCGTCCAGAGCGCTCGCGCCCTCGGCGTGTTCGCGGCCTCCGAGAGCACCTTCCGCCTCGGCGGCCGCGCCGAGCCGCGGCACCTCAGGTTGGGCTTCGCCAATCAAACCCCGCGCGAGCTCGAGCTCGGCATGAAAAAACTGGGCGAAGCCATCGCCTGCAACGTCTCATGAGCCGCCGCCGGTCGTGGCGCCGGCGACGATGAGGGCGGCCACCTCCGTGAAGGCACAGTCCCCTTTCGCCCGCCCGTCGCGCCATTTGTACTCGACGCCGCCCCGCGCCTCCGTCTTCGGCGAAACGACCAGGCGCATCGGCGCTCCGACGAGGTCGGCGGCGGCGAATTGGGCGCCGGGCTTCGCGTCGGTGTCGTCCCACAGGACCTCGAAGCCGCCCGCCGTCAGGTCCCGGTAAAGCGCTGTAGCCCGCGCCGCGACCGCCGGCACGCCGGCACGCCGGCTTCGATGGCGCACAAATGCACCTGGAACGGCGCGACCTCCTGGACCAGTGCAGGTCACGGCGTTCCTCATCTTCAATATATCGGCAGGCCGCCGCCCAATTCAAGCTGGATCTCAGCCGGCTTATTGGACTAACTTGCCCCCCCATGCAACCAATCCGAAAAATTTCCTGGCATCGCCTCGTTCCGCCCGCGCTGACCGGCGCCC
>JAYVWD010000457.1:0-5603 GCA_043786345.1 Pseudomonadota bacterium | reverse complement strand
GCTCCGGGACCGGCGGCGGGAGGGCCGTGAGGGGCTCGTCGGCGGGCGACGGCGCCGCCACCACGTCCGGTGGCGTCGCCACGTCGCGCGTCGCCGCCGCCCCGACCGGCACAGTCTCCACCTCCGCCGCGCTCAGGTTCACGCCCGCGGCGTTCGGCTTGAGCTTCACGACCTTGCCGCAAGCGAGCACGGCGCCGCCTTCGCCTTTGAAGCACAGGGGATCGCCCATTTTGAGCCCGGCCTTGGCGCCTGAGTTCACGACGACGAAGGTCGAGGCTGGCGAGCGACCCTTGTGGGTGACGGTCATCGGCGGCGGCGCCGCCCCCGAGGGGGTGGCACACCCTTGCGGAATCGCCAGGAGCAGCGGGAGGAGCGGCAGCGGGAGGAGGAGGAGGCGATTCCGGATCAGGCTCATTTTCCCGGAGTCCAGTTCGCATCGAGCATCGGCTCGTACACCTTGGACTCGCAGAAGAGGCGGAAGAGCTCCTTGTCGACCTTGCCGCCCTTCACCTCCATCCCGAGGATGTCGAGGGCCTTGTCGACCGGCACGGCGCGTTTATAGGGGCGGTCCGAGGCGGTGAGGGCGTCAAAGATGTCGGAGATGGTCATCATGCGCGTCTGCGCCGGGATCTCCTCGGCTTCGGCCGAGGTCGGATAGCCGGAGCCGTCGAGCTTCTCGTGATGTTTGGCCGCGATCTGCGGGACGTTCGCCAGCTTTTTGCCCCAGGGGATCTGCCGCAGGAACTCGTAGGTGTGCGTCACGTGGCTCTGGATTTCGGCGAATTCCTCGCGCGTCAGCGAGCCCCGCGACACCGACAGGGCCTTGAGCTCCTCGCTCGTGAGGTAGGCCTGCTTGTGCCCCTTCAGAGTGCTGAAGCTCAGGTTGGCGATGTCCTTTAGCTTCTCGAAGCCGCCCTGCTCGAGCACCGTCGGCTCGTTGGCCTTGGCGATGAACTGCAGGAAGGCCTCGAGCTCCATCACCTTCTGGTTTTTCTCGAACTCGAAGGTGTAGGGGTTCGCCCCCAGCGGGAAATGATCGGGCGTCTGCAGATACTCGATCACGCGCCGGAGGTAGTCGATCTCGATGTTGGACCGGATCAGCTCGAAGCGCTGGAGCAGGAACTCCATGTCCCACGGGTAGAGCTTGCGCGCCTTGACCAGCACGTTCTCGCGGACGCCGAGCTTGCCGAAGTCGTGGAGCAGCGAGGCGTACTCGATCTCCTGGAGCTGGTTGTCCTTGAAAAATGTGTCTTTGTACGGGCCGACGTCGGTCTTGTTCACGACCTCGCCCAGGCCGCGGGTCAGGTAGGCGACGCGGTGGCTGTGGCCGCTCGTCGACGGGTCCCGCTGCTCGATCGCCGTCACGGAGGCGTTGACGAAGCCGTCGAACAGCTCCTGGATGTTCGCCTGCATGTTCGCGTTCTCGAGCGCGATGCCGGCTTGCTGGGCGACCAGCTCGGCCATCTCCTGGTCGATCTCGTCGAAAGGGATCACCTGCTGCCGGAACGCCTCGGAGGCGTCGAGCTGGGCGGCCTTCTTCTTTTTGCGGTTGATGAGCTGGATGACGCCGATGACGTTGTGGCTGATGTCGAACATCGGCACGGCGAGCATCGAGTGCGACTCGTAGCCGATGCGCGTGTCCCAGGTGCGGTCGTGGCGCGCGCCGTACGGGTTCTCGGTGGGATTCGAGCTCAACTTATAGAGGTCGGGGATGTTGATCGTGACCTCGTGGATGCAGACGTTGCCGACGACGGAGCCCTCGTTCACCGGCATGATGAATTCGCTCAAGTTCTGCGTGATCGAGTGGTTCTGCGTGATGCGGAACTTGATCGTGCCGTCGCGGACGTTTTCGGTCGGCGACTCGACGGTATAGACCGAGCCGGCATCGGCGCCGACGATGTCGCGCGCCTTCGTGAGAATCAGGTTGAGCAGCTTCGGGATGTCGCGCTCGCCGTTGAGCTCGCGGCTGATCGACATCACGTACTTGACGTTGCGGTTGGCCTCGGCGATCTCGCTCGACTCGGCTTTCGCCAGCCCGATCAGGGTCATGAGATTGTGCACGTTGTGGACCACGGCGCTCAGGGCGACGCGCGACAGGGGGAGGCCCAGCTGTTGCACGTCGGGGCGCCTGAATTCCGAGGGGAAATTGCCGAAGTCGACCTCGCTGCCGACGAGCACGACGCTAATGCCGGTGGCGTTCGCGGTCTCGAGGTAGGGCGCGCGGCGCTCCATCGACTTCCAGACGGCGGGGCCGAGGAGGATCTGGGTCATGCCGTCCCGGCCGAGGGAGACGACGCCCTCCTCGGGGGTCTCGACGGTGAACGACCGGAAGCTCGCGTCGCTGAACAGGGTCGCAGCCAGCTCCTCGATCGAGCCCAGGCCGTGGCTGGCGCTCACTTCGGGGCCGGGAGCCAAGGGGAGCGTCAATTTCTGAGGGGACGTGGTCATCCGGACGCTCCGAGGACTGGAAATTTCAGGGCTGGTGTGATTAGTAGGATGCTCCAAGTTTAGTAGATTCTATCGGGGTTTGCCATGGACATCGGCCTCATCGTCGACCTAGAGACCACCGGCCTCGAAGCCGGTAAAGACAAGATCATCGAGATCGGACTCTTGGAATTCATCGTAGAAGAGGACTTCAAACCGGTCGTTACGCGCGCTTACGGCGCGCTGCAGGATCCCGGGATCCCCCTGACGCCCGAGATCACCCGCATCACTGGCCTGACGAACGCCGCCGTGCGCGGCCAGACGATCGACTGGGACCTGGTCCGCGGCCACTTCGACCGCGCCGCGCTCGTCATCGCCCACAACGCCGACTTCGACCGGAGCTTCCTCGAGAAGAGCGGCGAGCTGCGCGGGCACCAGTCGCACTGGTGCTGCTCGATGCGCCACGTCGACTGGCAGAAGCACGGGTTCAAGACCCAGGCCCTCAACTACCTCGCCGCCGACCAGGGCTTCGTCAACCCGTTCGCGCACCGGGCGCTCTTCGACTGCGCGACGACTTTCCGCGTCGTCTCCCCGTACCTCCAGGAGATGATCGACCGGAGCCACATGCGCGAGTACGTCGTCAAGGCCGTCAACTCGCCCTTCGAGTCGAAGGACGCGCTGAAGGAGCGCGGGTACCGTTGGGAGGCGAAGGACCGCTACTGGTACAAGGTCGTGCCCGAGCCGCAGATGCCGGAAGAGCGCGCCTTTTTGAGCGAGCAGGTCTACCGGGGCAAGCCCCAGCACATCGAGCTCGACCTGAGCGCGACCTGAAAGGCCGGGCCTGGCGTCAGGCGCCGATCCGGCTCAGAGCCCGCCGCTTGATCATGGTGTAGGCGATGAAAAGGACGACCAGGCCGGCGAGGATGAAATAAATTCCGAACTGGAACTGCTTCATCTTCACCTCGAGGACCTCGAGGTTTTCCCCGAACAGGTCGCCGACCCAGATCCAGAGCGGCACCGAGATGAGCGCGGCGAAGCCGTCGAGCATGATGAAGCGCCAGGGCTTCACCTGGTAGATGCCCGTCGAGAGGAAGATCGGCGTGCGCAGGCCCGGCATGAAGCGGGCGACGAAGATCACCTTGTCGCCGTACTTCTCGAAGACCGAGCGCACGGTCTGGTCGCGCTTCTCGGTGAAGATCCGCTTGAAGAGCCCGACCTCCTTGATGTGCGGGCCGAAGCGCCGCCCGAGCGAGAAGATCGTGAAGTCGCCGATCAGCACGCCGGCGAGGCAGACGGCGTTGACGGTCCAATAGTCGGTGACGCCGTGCGAGGCGAGGATGCCGCCGGTGACGAGGACGACGTCCTCCGGCATCGGCAGCCCGAAGCCGCAGGCGATGAGGATGCCGAACATGATGAAGTACGCGTGCGTCCCGTACGGCGTCAGAAAGGCGAGGAGATGAATCAGAATCTGCATGCCGTTTCCACTGCCGGATGGGCTCGGAGGACCGCTCGGGGCTTCAGTTTCGGAGCTGCTGGAAGAACACTTTGACGCCCTGGACCGCCTCTTTCACCTTGCCGGACTTCATGTCGAAGTTGCCGAGCACGATGCCCGCCGTCAGGCCGGCGGTGCCCGCGAAGCTCACGAAGCCGACGAGGAACAGGATCAGGAGCGCGCGGCCGACGCCGCCCTTCTTCCTTTTCTTCTTTTGGGGGGCGCGGGCCGGGCGCTCGGGGGCGCCGCTGGTCGCGAGCTCGGCCTCGCCGAGGCTCGGCTCGTGAACGCCCGGCGCCGGGCGGCCGCCGTCCGGCACGGCTTTGCGGCGCGGCGCGGCGGCATCGGGGGAAGGCCCGGCTGCCGGCAGGGGCGGCAGCCGCTCGTCCTGGGCGCGGATCGGGACCGGTCCGTCGCGGCGCGGCGGTTGGGCACCGTTGACCGGAATTTCGGGCAGGCCGGAATTGTCGAGTTTTCGCGCTTCGCTCATGCGTCGTCTTCGTTCCTGCGCGGGCGTTTTTTTGAAGCGGGCGCGCCGGCGTTCAGGCCGGCGCGAGGGCGAGCAAAGGGTGATGCTCTACCCTAACTTAGCACGACGCGGTGACCGCCGGAACGTGGCGGATATTGCCGAGCCAGCCCTTTACCCTGACGTCCAGATCCTGGGTCGAGGCAGCCTTGCCGCGGGCGTCCCGGAGCAGCGGCGTGTACCCCGCCGACCGGATCTGCCGGGCCACGTCCAGGACGTTGAGCTTTGCCACGTCGATCGTCCCTAAGTCCGCGGCGCCGAAGTGGAGGGCCAGCGCGGCGATCTTCTCGGCCGGCAGCTGGAAGCTCGCCGTCCCGAGTCCGGTCGCCGGGCTGATGGTCGGGATCTCGGCCAGCGGCGCGATCACGAGGGGAATATTGGTCGCCGCGACCCGGGCGACCGCCACGGCGCGCATGTATTCGGTCGCCGTGATAAAGGTTCCGGGGACGACCTCGACGGCCAGGCCGATGAGGCCCCCGGTTTCGGCGGTGAGGCCGGCGAAGGCCGTCACCCGCCGCACGAAGCGCTCCCAGAAGGGCTCGCCGGCAAAGGCTTCCGGGGCGTCCAGTTCGACTTTGGCGACGGTCGGCAGGTCCTCGCCGTGGGCCGCGCGGTGGAGCTCGACGATCTCGGCCGCCGTCATGTCGCGCTCCGTCTCGCGCGGGCTCGACTCCAGGGCGTGGACGCCGGCTTCCTTCAGGCTCGCGAAAAGCTCTGCCGGTTCGACGCCTTGCGCCTGCGCCAGGCGCCAGAGCGCGCGGAAGCCCCAGACGTTGACCTCGTAGCCGGGAAAGGCGTGGCTCAGGGCGAAGGTGAGCTCGAGGAGCAGGCCCGGATCGACGTGGGGCGGCGAGCCGCCCGCCGTCCCGGCGTCGGGCGCGTTCGCCGCGAGGTCGAGCGCGATGACCTGCGGCGTCATCTGGTGGCGCTCGCGCGACGCCTCGAGCTGCTGGCTCACGCTCGCGACGATCTCGCCGATGCTGGTGGCGCGGCGCCAGGGCACGACGATCGTCGGGACGTAGGAGGCTTCGGCGCCACGGGCTTGGCGCTCCGGCGTCCCGAGCGCCAGGTGCCCCAGCTCGTGCAGGGAGGCGGTGCCGGCGAGCTCCGTCAGCTCCGCAATCGAGAGCGGCTCGTGGTAGAGCGCCCGGTTCATCAGAG
>JAYVWD010000456.1:0-2636 GCA_043786345.1 Pseudomonadota bacterium | reverse complement strand
TGCCGACCATCGCGGAAATCCTCATTTACGCGACGTAAACTCCGGTTTCCGCTCCGGTCGGCGCCTAGCATCCGACCATTTCTCGACAGACTTTCAGCCCTTCAGGCCGCATTTTTTCGGGCCCAGATTGCAGGTCGGCGTGCGCGGCCCGATAGGGGTCGGTGCAGGCGACCGGAACCAGGGCGCAGGCGCCCTGCGCCGCCGCCTCGATCAGCCCAAGCTGGGTTTGGCGGTCGGGAGTGAGGCTCGTCTTGGCGACGCCGAAAAAGGCCGAGCCGCGAGGGCTGAGCTGGGATTCGACGGCGGCACAGTCGTCGTCGGTGGCGCAGGCCAGCTTTTCGGCGTCGATCGCCGCCGTCAGGGCCGCGACCGGGGCCGGCAAGCCCGTTTCCCTGCCGTTTTTTGGCGCTCCGTCGCTGTCGCTCCTGTTCGCGACGGGGAGGCTGCCGCACGCCTCCGCAAGGCAAAGGATCAGTCCTGCGGTCACGATCCTGCGAGCGTTCACGGTTGCGCGTCCCGATTTGAAGGGGGCTCCAAAGCCCCTCTGGCTATCGGAGCCAGCCTAGGGCTTTGCGAGGTATAATCCCTTGCCGGGCCGCGCGTCCGGGCCTATCCTCTGGATAAGACGAGGAGAAGCCATGGCACGACTCAAGCTCCTGACGCTCGCGGCAGGGCTGCTGGCCCTGTCCGGCGCCTGCACGAAGAAGACGAATGAGGCCGAACCGTCGGCGCCCAAGGGCGCAGCGGCCGAGGCTCCGGTCAGCCCGGCGGCGGAGTCCACGGCGGGAACGGCCTCGACGGCGGCCAGCGCTTCGGGCTCCGGCCCGACCGCCGCCGCGCCGGCTTTCGACTGGAAGCCCACCTTTGCGGCCGCCTTCGTCAAGGCGAAGGACCTCAAAGCCCCCGCCAAGACCCGCGCCCCCAGCGCCGCGGAAGCGCGCGTGCTCGCCGCGGGCAGCCCCGGGCTACGGGCGACGGCGCCGGGCTCCGGCTACGGCGACGCCCAGAAGGGGCATTGCCTCGTCGCCGCGTTGCTCCAGCAAAACATCGAAGCCACCGCCGACTCCTACACGCTCGGCGGCTCGATCGCCGTAGGCGCCTGTGTCGTCAAGCTCAACGCCGTCAACGTCCCGATCAAATCGGGGAGCGTCCGCTTTTTCCGGGCGTTGGCCTGCCCCAACGGCAAGTTCGGGGACGCGGCCAAGGAGAAGCCCGCATGGGCGCGGTTCCGCCAGGCCCCGGAGCTGCGCGGCTGCGCCGCGTCGCCCGCCGTCTACGTGACGGAGCAGGTCGAGGCCACGATCCTCGTCGCCGCGGGCAAAGACAAAGGCGCGGGCGAGCAAACCTACAAGTACCTGTCGGCCCGCGTCGGCGCGGACGGCGGCCCGTGCGTCGGCACCATCGAAGGCGGCGTCGTCAAATACAAGGGCTGCGTCGATTTCGAGCGCATCGAGGCCGCGGGCGCCGGCGCGAAGGGCAAAGCGGCCGAGCCCAAGGTAGACTTCGTGAGCGCGGCCTACGGCGCGGCGGCGCGCGCGATCACGGCGATAGATCCGGGATATGCGACGGCCGCGATCGACCTGAGCGTCGACGACTGGACCGGGACGATGAAGGCGGCGGCGGTGGGCGACGCGGCGATTCACCTCGAGCGTGGCACCGATAAGGTCGACGTCGCGGCGGGCGAAGCCGCCGCGGACGAGACGCGCGTCGGCGCCGTGCGCGAGGTGCTACGGGCGCTCCGCCGCAACCTCCAGACGGATCCCGCGGCCGAGATCACCACGCCCGTTGCCGGACCGGTCGCCGGACCGGCGCCGGCGCCGGCGCCGACGGCGCCCGCGAGCGGAACGCGCTAAAATAGCGAATCAGTTCGGGCAGATGAACGCCAATGGTCGCGAAGCGGCAGTTGGCGAGGAAGCTGGCACCCGGGGGATCAAAAACCTCAAATTGCTCTTGGAAATTGCCGGATCCGCCCGTATAACTTTTCTTCCGGTCCGGAGAGGTGACAGAGTGGCCGATTGTGCCAGATTCGAAATCTGGTGTCTGGGTAACTGGACCGTGGGTTCGACTCCCACCCTCTCCGCCACTCCATATCAATCCCCTGATACTTCTTGCCTTTTCTCCCTTTCAATTTCCTCTGCCCGTGAATTTGCACGTGATTCGTCTGACCACGCTTGATCCAGGCCGAGGTAGTCGGCCGTTGCGCGCGTTGCGCCGGAATCGAGGCGGGCGACGGTCTTCGCATAGATTTGAGTCGTCGCCGCCTTCGTGTGCCCCATGTTCGCCTGCACGGCCGTCAGGTCCCGCGTTGCGATCAGAGCATTCGTCGCCCACGTGTGGCGGAGGATCCTCGTTGCGCGCCGCGGTAGGCCTAAGGCACGGAACCCTCGGTCAAACGCGTAGCAGATTGACCGGTACTTCAAGAGCCCCCCATCGTCCCCCGTGAATACCGGCCCCCTGAGGTCGCGATGACCACGGCGAGCCTTCAGCATGTCCGTGACCACGGGCGGCAAGATCAGTATGCGTATACTTTCTTGCGTTTTTGCGGCCGACTGAAGTTCCGGCTGCCGGGTCTTGTGGTCCCAAATACAGGTCTGCATGATACGCGCGACGCCGCGCTCAAGATCTACATCGGCCCA
>JAYVWD010000455.1:0-17352 GCA_043786345.1 Pseudomonadota bacterium | reverse complement strand
CGGAGCTGGCCGAGGCGGCGCGCCGGTTCTCGGACCTCCGGCAACGCACGGGCTACCGCGTGCCGGCACACCCCGTCCCGCGCGACCGTTTGGCCGCGGCACCGGGGCTCAACTCCCGACAGCTCACTTTTTTGAGCGAGCTCGCGCCGGGCGCCTTCACCGACGTGCATGCTTACCGGGCGCGTTTTGACGTGGCGGAAATCACCGCGTGCCGCGACCTCGCCGCGATGGTTGCGCAAGGCGCGCTCAAACGCTGTGGAAAAGCGCGGGCGACGCGCTATGTCCTTCCCGATCCATAACCTATCTATGGCTATCAGTCTTCTATGACACCTTCTTGAGCGGAAAAGTAATCTTCGTCGATATAGCCTGGCTTCTCATTGCAGCCAAAAGACTCGCATCATCGCTCATCGCTTGGACAGAAAAAATGATCTCGAGCATGCCAAGGCTTTCAAGTTCGCTCGCAAATATCTTCACCCAGAACCAGCGCTTTATGGCAAGGCTATGAAGCCGGGGCACTTCCTTTCCCGGTTCGCGCCAGAGGCTGATGTTACTACGTGCCGTTCCGAGCACCTTCGCAATGTCCGAATACTTCGTTGCCGTAATGTCGCGGAGAAAGTCCAACTCATCGGGCGAGAGTGGCTTTGGGCTGCCAATGATCTCGTTGGCAATAGCGAAGCTGATTCTGCGAAGTTCCGAGGGTGTTAGACCAAGAGATTTATCTGGTCCGATGACGAACGTTACTTGCGGAATGGTCCATACTTTGCCGGCCGCATGGTACGGATAGTTCTTGTAGACTTTTTTCTCGGCGATGAATTTCTTTTGTGCCATCGATCTACTCCTCATAGCCTTGGCTCGAAGCATAGGCGCTCTATGTCAGCAAGCAAGACATCGACTCCCGAGCGATGGTCTTTCCCTACAGCGCCTAGGCAGGACTGTACATTAGTGTCGGGCGTTGTTCAATAGCTGAACAAATACGGCATCTGATGGCCGGGCTCGACCCCGTTCGCGCCTGGTCGTTTTCCGACCGCCTGCTGGCCTAAGCTTCGGACAGCTCAGGCATTTTCCCAAGGCCTAAATCTCCATGACTTGCAGCGAGAGAGCGGACAGGTCGTTGGCATTCCCGGCTCCGCACAGGCAGGGTCAGGAACATGACGAAGGACAAAGAAAAGTACTCCTCAAAGGAGTACAATGGTCGTGTGGGAAAAGGCGGTGGACCGCCAGCTCGAAAAAACGCCCGAGCAGGTGCGCGAAAAGTTCCAGGCTTGGGCGACGCTCGTCAGCCTTGCAGGGATCAGGGACGTAAGGCGGCAGCCCGGAACCGCTCAAAGGGCAACGGCAGGGCCAACGGTCAATTCGGCTCAGCCGCGCCTACCGGGCGATTTACGTTGAGCACGGCTGGGCCGTCCAATTTGTCGAGGTGATCGAGGTGAACAAGCATGAGTGCTAAGACCCGGAGGAAGGCTGCGAAGAGCCTTGTCACCCTGGAGGACCTGGAGCGGCGCCACGGCCCGATGACGGTGGGGCGCTTCATCAAGGCCTTCCGCGAGGGCGACGAGGCCACGCAGAGCGCCTACGCCAAGCGCCTCGGCATCTCGAAGGCCAACCTTTGCGATATCGAGAAGGGCAGGAAGCTCGTAAGCGCGGCGCGGGCGGCGAAGTTCGCGGACGTACTCGGGGTGCCAGCAGCGGCGCTCGTGCAGCTTGCCCTTCAGGACCAGCTTCGCGACGCCAAGTTGGCCCTCAAGGTCGAGGTTCATGCCGCTTGACATGGTGTGTAGTGGGAAGAGGGGGCGAGGAAGACCCTGGTCCCCATCGTCAAGTTCAGTGAGATCGAGCTGCCGCTGGCGGCGGCTTGACCGCTCGACCAGACTCCCTCGATCACGGCGGCCCCTCAAGTCAGTAAATTGACCGCCGGCCCATAGGCGCGGTAGCGCACGATGTGCTGCGCCAGGCGCCGCCGCACCGTTGGGTCCGCCTCCGCCTCGAAGGCCTGGACGAAAAAGACGAAGGCGTCGTCGGTCGCCTGCATCAGGCGGCGCGCCTCCTCGAAGTGCGCGTGCCCGGCCCGGATTCCGGCGAGCAGCCGCGCGAGCTCCGCCGCCGCTGCCACCGGACGCTCGCGGCTGACGAGGGCCGTGAGCAGCCGCAGCAGCTGCGATTTGACCAAAGGATTCGCCTCGAAGAGGTAGCGGTGGAAGACGTGCCCTTCCAGGTCGCCGTCGGTGATCCCCTGCTCGCGCATGAAACCGACGAGATCCTCGTAGCGCTCGTCCATGCCTTGTCCTCCAGGTGGTGTTCCTGGAAGCGTGCTAACGCAAGCGGCGTGCCGCCAAATTTAGCCATGAAATCAGCGGTGAACAGCCCTTGGTCGGCCGGAATTCAGACCGTCGTGTCCGGAAAAAAACCGGGACGCCTCGGTCAATCGGTATGCGCATCCAGATTGGTCGTCCAGGGATGGATCTGCGCCAGCTCACCGGCCAGCTCCATGGCTTCCGCCTGATCCTCGTCCGCCGTCGGCTCGTCCTGCATCCGCATCTCGAGCGGCAGGTCCTGATGGAGGGAGGCGAGCTCCGCATGCATCTGGATGTCGATCGGGAGTTCCTGAATGTGAGCGAGCTCGGCGATGAGCTTCTGGTCGGAGACCCAGCCGATCGAGACGGTGACGTTGAGCTCGAGGAAGACCTTCTTGCGGAAGTGCTTTTCGAGGGACATCCGCGCCTCGGTGCCGATTTCTTTGATCCGTTTGCCCTTCTCGCCGATGATCATGCCCTTGTGCTGCTTGCGGTTGACGACGACTTCGGCCTCGATGACGACGATGTCGGGGCGCTCCTCGAGGCGCGTCATGCGCACGGCGCAGCCGTATGGGATCTCCTCGCCGAGCTGGCGGAAGAGCTGCTCGCGGACGAGCTCCGAGCAGACGAAGCTCTCGGGCATGTCGGTCAGGTCGTCGGCCGCATAGAGCCAGGGCGACTCCGGCATCTGGTCGGCCATGAAGTGCTTGAAGGCGTCGACCATCTCGGTCAGCTTGCCCGAGACGAGGTAGGCCGTCTCCTGCACCATGCGGCTCTTGTGGGGGGCGCCTTCCGGCGTCTTCCAGAAGTCCTCGAGCGAGTTCTCGATGCGCGCCAGGTGCGAGTCGGTGAAGAAGTGCTTCACGGCGTCGGCCTTGGTCGCGGCGACCAGGACCGGGCCCTTGCTGGCGCCGAGGATCTGTTTGAAGAAGTGCAGGTCGTCCTGCGTCCAGCTCTTGACGAGGTCGACGAGGTACACGATCAGGTCGGCCTCTTCGGCGACCTGGAGCGCAACGCGGTTCATCGACGTGTTGATCAGGGTCTGGCCCTTGGCGTGGTGGACGCCCGGCGTGTCGATGAAGGCGATCTGGGCGTTGCCGTCGATGGCGAGCCCGAGGATGCGGTTTCGGGTCGTCTGCGGCTTGCGGCTCACGACGGCCAGCTTGTCACCGACCAAAGCATTGAGCAGCGTGCTTTTGCCGGCGTTTGGCCGGCCGAGGAGAGCAACGAATCCGCAGCGCGTCGTCATAATGTTCCTTTATTAAGGAGCGCAGCCTAACATGCTCTTTATAAGGAATCAATAAAATGTATCTAAAAATCAATCATAACAAGATGATGGCCAGGACGCCGCAAGTGGCCAGCGCCGTCGCCGTCCACTTGGCCGGACTCATGCGCTCGCGCAGGAAAAAGCTGGCGAGGAGCACCGTGAAAATCGTCGAGGTCTGGTTGAGGACGGCGGTGAGGCCGGCGTCGTTGTACTTGTAGCCGGCGACCCACATCATCATCGAGAAATAGGTGCTCAGCACGCAGGCGAAGATCAGCAGGCTTTTATGCTCGACCGTCATCAGCGCCTTCACGTGCCGGCGCTTGTCCGGCACGAGCAGGAAGACGGCGAGCGAGGCGAAGACGCCGGCGCCGAGGCGGACGCCGATCAGGAAGAAGAGCGGCACCGTGGCGAAGAGCGGCTTGATCATGACGATGCCCGCCGCCATCGACAGGAGGCCGGTGATGCCCCAGAAAAAGCCGGAGGCCTTGGGTTGGATCTCGAGGCGCCCCGACTTGGACCGGGACGGCGCGCTCACCAGCAGCAAGGCGCACACCACCAACGTGCCGCCGAGAATGCGGGCGGCGGTCAAGGTCTCCCCGAGGAAAAAGACCGAGAGAAGCAGGACGAACGGCGAGTAGACGCACTCGACGATCGCCATCCGCGAGGCGCCGATGTCCTTCAAAGCCTTGAGGATCATGGCATCGGCCAGGCCGATCCCGAGCAGGCCGCTGACGAGCAGGATCGCCATGTCGCGCGTTGGGACGGCGTGCACGAGCGTGCCCTCGACGACGTAGATGGTCGGGATCATCAGCAGCAGCCCGAGGGTGTTCTTGAGCAAATTCAAGAGCACCGGGTGCAGGTCGTCGCCGGTCTTCTTGAAGAGGATGACCGAGAGCGACCAGGTGAGGGCGCAGGATACGGCGAAGATGCTTCCGAGCATGTGTCAGTATCCGAACGCACGTACGAGGCACTGGGGACCGATCGTCGCCGCGAAGGCCTTGGCGCCGTAGGCCAGGGTCCACTGTTTCGTCACCAAAGCGGCCATGAGGATCGTCGTCGTCAGCATGCGCGGATCCTAGCGGGTTCACCGGCAAACTGCCCCTTGTTTTGAGCGGAGACGCGCGCTATATTCGTGTTCCTTTCCCTTTTCTCTCCGAACTCGCGAGGAGGACTTCCTATGCAAAACACCTCTTACGAGTCCATCCAAAAATAATCGTAGTCCAAGCGACTTCCCTTTGATTCGAGCCTCTCATTCCCGAGGTATCTCGCATGTTACGCTTTTTGCGCGACGGCATCAGTTTCGCCCTTTTTCGCCACGTCACCCCGCTGATCCGCCTGGGCGGCCGCAAGATCCTGGAGTCCTCGGACTTCCCGGAGCTTCCGGCGCGCCTCGAGCCGACCGCGACCGCGGCGGGCTTCGACACCCTTCCCCTCACCGGCGTCTGGGCGTTCCTCTTCGCGGTCATCAAGGCCAACCGGTCGAGCGCCGTGGCGATGGGCCTCTGCCTGCTCGGCTGCGGCGCGACGGGGCTCGCCTCGCCGGCGCTGATCCATGCCTTGATCAGCTTCGTCGGCAACGCGGCGACGGAGCCGCTCTGGTACGGCCTGCTGCTTGGCGTCGGGCTCTGTTTGCTGTCGGCGACCGAGGCGGTGCTCCTGCAGAACTTCTTCTACAACGCGATCACGTCCAAGATCATGGTGATCAACGGCTTGAACCAGCGCATTTATCGGCACACGCTCGCCCTCACCCGCAAGTCGCGGCTCGCGACGCCGATCGGCGACGCGGTCAACCACCTCGGCACCGATAGCGATGCCGTCGCGGAATTCGTCTGGGTGGTGATCGAGATGTCGTATTCGCTCGCGATGATCGTGAGCGTGACGGCCTTCCTCTTCCAATACCTCGGGATCGCGGCGCTCGCCGGCGTGGCGGTGCTCACGGTCATGACGCCGCTGACGAAGAAGGTCGCCAAAGGCTTCACCCGCCTCGACGACGAGATCATGAAGCACCGCGACGAGCGCGTGTCGCAGATCTCGCAGATGCTGAGCGGCATCCGCATCGTCAAGTTCTTCGCCTGGGGCGACAAGATCCTCGGCGACATCCGCGCGATCCGCGACAAGGAAGTGGGCGCCCGCAAACGCCTCGCGCGCGCCGGCAGCGCCGCGATGCTGATCTACGTCGGCGCGGGCACGCTGGTGTGCCTGGCGGCGTTCGGCACGTTTTTGGCGCTCGGGCATAAGCTCGACGCCGCGACGGTCTTCCCCTGCCTGGCCTTGTTCGGCATGCTCGAGCACCCGTTCGGCAACCTGACGCGCTATATCTCGGACACGATCTCCGCGAAAGTCAGCGCCGGGCGCCTGCTGGAATTCCTGCGCCGCCCGACCCTGGCGCCGGACGACCGGCCGGTCTCGGCGCCGTCCGTGCCGATCGGCGTGTCGTTCGAGGCGGTGATCGCGGGCTACGAGGACGCGGAGCACCCGGCCGTCGCCGCCGCAGCGCTCGTCGTCGCGCCGGGCGAGTCCGTGGCGATCGTCGGCCCCGTCGGCTCCGGGAAAACGAGCCTTCTGCTCGCGGTCCTGGGCGAGCTGCCGCTAAAGGCCGGCACGGTGACCTTCGCGGGGCTTGCCGTGGGCGAGGCGCCGCGCACGGCGTTCGTTCCCCAGGAGGCGTTCGTCCAGAACGGGACGCTCGCCCAAAACATCCACTTCGGCGAGCCGGAGGCGGACCTCGGCGAGGCGGTGCGGATGTGCGCGCTTGGCGCCGACCTCGCGCAGCTGCCGGCCGGGCTCGGGACCGAGATCGGCGAGCACGGCGTCAACCTCTCGGGCGGCCAGAAGCAGCGGGTGTCGTTGGCGCGCGCGGTGATGGCGCGGCCGGGCCTCGTGCTGCTCGACGACCCCTTGAGCGCCGTCGACGCGACGACCGAGGCCTTCCTCGCGCGCGAGCTGATCTTCGGGCACTGGGCGGGCGTCACGCGGCTGGTGGTCACGCACCGGCTCGAGCACCTCGGCCAGTTCGACAAGGTCGTCTTCGTCGAAAAAGGCCTCGTTTCCGCGGTGGGAACCTACGAAGAGCTCCGGCGGACCGTGCCGCGGTTCGAGGCGTTCATGGTCGAGCACGAGACCTCGCACGGCGCGGGCACCGCGTTCACCGCCGACGCGCGGCCCGAGGCGGCCGCGGACGGCAAGGCGAAGGCGCCTCAGGAAGGCAACGGCGGGCGCATCACGGCCGAGGAGGACCGCGAGCGCGGCGCCGTAAAGCCACGTGTTTACTTGGATTATCTACGCGCCCTCGGCGGGCGCACCCAGCGCTCGCAGGTGTCGATGCTGCCGCTCCTCTTCGGCGCGGTCTTGGGCGTCACGGTGATCCCGATCCTGCAAAACACCTGGCTGTCGGTGTGGACCGGCGGCGATGCCACGGGCGGCGTCGCGAGCTGGATGACGCCCCACCTCGGCAGCGACTACCGGAACCTCATGATTTTCGGCGCCCTGGGCCTGGTTGCGCTCGTCGTCGGGGCGGGCCAGAACCTGCTTTGGGGGACGCGGGCGGTCATGGCGGGCCGCGACCTGCACGACCGGGCCCTCCGCGCCGTGCTCGGCGCGCCGGTGCGCTTCTTCGACTCGACGCCGATCGGGCGGATCCTGAACCGCTTTTCGCAGGACGTCGATGCGATCGAGCGCAACCTGCCCTGGTCCTTCGAGCACACGGTGCGCGGCGCCTTCCTCACCCTGGGCTCGATCGCCGTGCTCGTGACGATCCTGCCGCTCACGATCGTCGTCGTCGTGCCCGTCATCCTGCTATTTCTCAAGGTGCAGGCGATGTACCGCCGGTGCGCGCGCGAGGCGCAGCGGCTCTACTCGATCTCGCGGTCGCCGCGGTTCGCCCACTTCAAGGAGACCTTGAACGGCTTGAGCGTGATCCGGGGCCTGCACAAGGGCGACTGGTTCACCGCCCGGTTTCTCGCGGTGACGCGCCAGAACCAGCGGGATCTGCACGGCCTGATCTCCCTCAACCGCTGGTTTTCCGTGCGGGTTCCCCTGGTGGGCTCGCTCGTCTCGCTGAGCGTCGCGCTCGGCATCGTCGTCGCGGCGCACGGCGGCGCGATCTCCGCGGGCCTCGCGGGGCTGGTGCTGATTTACGCGCTCCGTTTCTGGGAGAGCCTCAACTGGGCGGTGCGGAGCTTCGCCGAGGTCGAGTCGCGCATGACCTCGGTCGAGCGCCTGCGGACCTATGGAATGATCGCGCAGGAGCCCGCGCTCCTCCTCCCCGAGCCAGTCGTGGCGGCCGGCGAGACCTGGCCGCTCGCCGGCACCATCGAGTTCTGCGACGTGTTCGCGCGCTACGCCGAGCACCTCCCGGACGTCTTAAAAGGCGTGAGTTTCCGCATCCCCGGCGGCTCGAAGGCCGGCCTGATCGGCCGCACCGGCTCGGGCAAGAGCACGGTGTTTCAGGCGCTCTTCCGCTTCATCGAGGCGCGCTCCGGCACGATCCTGATCGACGGGAAGGACATCGGCGGCATCCCGATCGACCGGCTCCGGCGCTCGATCGCGATCATCCCCCAGGACCCGACGCTCTTCCGCGGAAAGCTCCGGGAAAACCTCGACCGCTTCGCCCAGCATACCGACTCGGCCCTGTGGCGGGCGCTCGACCGCGCTCACCTCAAGGCGTTCGCGCAGTCCCTGCCCGGCGGTCTCGAGGCCGAGGTGAAGGAGAACGGGCAAAACTTCAGCCAGGGACAGCGCCAGCTCTTCTGCCTGGCGCGGGCGCTGCTGGTCGATGCCCGCGTCATCGTGATGGACGAGGCGACGGCGAGCGTCGACGTCGAGACGGATGCGCTGATCCAGGAGACGATCCGGCGCGAATGCGGCGACCGGACGGTGCTCATCATCGCGCACCGCCTCGGCACGGTCGAGGACTGCGACCTCGTGATCGACTTAGACGACGGCCGGGTGCGGCGGGTTTTGACGCCGGATCACGCGCGCCGGATCGCGCTCGAAGGGGCGAGCGCCGCGGGACTTCTGGACGGCGGAGCGGCGGTCCAGGCGCGGCGGGTGGAGGCCGCCGTCTTATGGGGAGATTCTACCGTGATCAACTGATGCTCCTCGGCCTGTCGGTCGTTCACGACGCTTCACGGGACGTTCCGTCGGGCGGCTTTTGTCCGACGATTTTAGGCAGGAGGCGCGGCGTTCAGCCGCATGACGACCTTTGCCAGGCTCTTGTCGAGAGTCCAGAGAGTGGCGCCCGAGAGGATCGTCGCCGCCAATAGATGAGCGTCCATCCAGCCGATGCCCTGCCCGTAGAGGCGCTTTTCAAGGACAAGGCCCATGACCTCCTCGTGCGACGGCATCTTCGCTACCGGGAGCGTCGCGAGCAACCCAAGAACCTCCGCGCGACGCGCGATCGATCCACAAGCCAGCTCGCCAATGACGAACGGGTGGATCAAGACCTGATCCTCAATCAACAGCTCGACGAGCGTCGCGTTTCGCTTGCGAAGATGATCGATCCATACGGAAGTATCGACCAGACGCACGTCAGCTGGCCTTTCGACGACCGGGAGCCTTCGCCTTCTTGTCGGTGCCCCCGAGTTTGACCAGCCGCTCGCGAGCGGCGTGCGCGATCAAGGCTTCCAGACCGGCGTGCACCAAGGCTGTTTTTTCTTTGATATTAGTCAGTTCCATCGCTTTTGCGACGAGATCATCGCGCAGATTCAACGTTGTTCTCATGCGACCTCCTTATGCATATTGATATGGCAATATCATGCATATTGTCAATTCGGGGCCGTGCCGACCAAGGCCGTGATCGACGGAGCTCGGCCTTGGCGGGTGCCAGCCTCCGGTTTCTAATGTAAAACCGCCTGCAAGCAAGGGCGCGACATACCGCGGAGGCGTCTTGGTCATCGAATCCCTCAAAGCCCTCAAACGGTCCGTGCCGGCGCTGCAGGCGGCCGGCGACTGGATCCTCCGGCGCCGCTTCCTCGCGGCCCGCCGGCGGATCGCCGGCCGGTTGCGCGGCGACGGCATCGAGGTCGGGGCCCTCGACACGCCCTTGCCGGTGTCGCGGCAGGCGCGGGTCCGCTATGCGGATCGCCTGACGGTCGACGAACTCCGCGCGGAATACCCCGAGCTCCGGGGCCGGGCGCTGGTGCCGACGCATATCGTGGCCAACGCCGAGGACCTCGCGCCCATCGCCGACGCGTCCGTGGACTTCGTCGTCGCCAATCATGTGCTGGAGCATCTCGAGGATCCGCTGAAGGCGTTGCAGAATTTCATCCGGGTCCTCAAGCCCGGCGGAACGCTCTACCTCGCCATCCCGGACATGCGGGAAACGTTCGACCGGTCCCGGCCGACGACGACGCTCGCGCACCTCGTCCGCGACTATGAAGAAGGCCCCGCGTGGTCGAAACGGGCTCATTACGAAGAGTGGGCCGTTCACGTCGACAAAGCCCACGCGGTCGACGTCGTGCCCCATGCCGCGGAGCTCATGGCCCGGAGTTATAGCATTCACTTCCACGTGTGGACGCCGACCGAGCTGCTCGAGCTGCTGCTCTATTGCCGCCGTCACCTGTCGGCGCCGTTCGACTTCGAGCTGATGGTCCGGAATCAGAGCGAGGTCATCGCCTTGTTAAGGCGGACTTGACGCCGCATCCGCCAATGCTATGGTCCGGGCTGCGAAAACGCCCGCAGAGGAAGGTTTCCCAACGCATGAACGCCCCCACCAACGTCCTGAGAGGCCTCCTCCACCACTACCGTCAATTCAAATCGTTCAACGTTTTGAACCAGCAGGTGGACGCCCTGCCCTCCCGGCAGGTCGAGCTCGACCTCTTCAAAGGCGAGTGGGCCGGCGCCCTGCCCGGCGAGTTCTCCCACCTCACCGCCGGCAAGCTTCCGCTCTTCAATGATTCCTGCCTTGCCTGGGGCCTCGGGCGCCTCGGGCCCATCACCGGCCTCGACGTCCTGGAGCTCGGGCCGCTCGAAGGCTCGCATTCGTACATGCTGGCCCAGGCCGGCGCCAAGTCGATCACCGCGGTCGAGTCGAACCAGCGGGCCTTCCTGAAATGCCTGATCGTCAAGAACATGCTCGACATCCCGCAGGCGCATTTTCTGTGCGGCGACTTCGTCAAGTACATGGAAAGCAAGCCTCCGAAGGTCGACCTGTGCGTGGCCAGCGGCGTGCTTTATCATATGACGAATCCGGCGCAGGTCATCGACCTGATCGCGCAGGTGAGCGACCGGGTCTACCTGTGGACCCACTACTTCGACGCGGACACTTGCCGCGCGAACCGCAATTTCGACGCCGGCCGGGACGGCGTCAGGACGACCCATAACGGGTTCGCGCACACGCTCCACCGGCACGAATACCAGAGCAGCCTGCGTTCGATCAGCTTCTTCGGCGGGACCCACTCCTACAGCAGTTGGATGTCGCGGGACGACATCCTCGGGTGCCTCCGGCATTTCGGCTTTACCGAGATCGAGGTCGCGCCCGACGCCCCGAATCCGAACGGCCCGGCCATCGGGCTGGTCGCGTCGAAGCCGCGCATTTAAGCCGGGGGCGGCGCCCGCAGGCGGCTCGGCGGGTGGAGCTCGACCCGTTGCGGGGGCGGAATGGTGGCGTGATCGAGGGCGGCCGTCGCCGTGGGCTTCGGCGCGGGCGGCGTGTCTTCCACGTCGGCCTGCACCTTGACGAAGGGCAGCAGGATCGCGCCCACGAGGCCGCCGAAAAGAAAGCCGCTCACATGCGCCATGTAGCTCACGTTTTTCTCGAACGTCGTCGGGAAAAGGAGAAGGAGCGAGACGCCGACGGCGCGGAAGAGCCGCATCGGCACCGCGAACTCCGTCGCGAAGCGCAGGTAAAAAACGAGCCAGAGCGCGACCATGCCGTAAAGCATGCCGGAGGCGCCGAGCAGCTCGGTCTGCGGCTCATAGGTCGCGATCGTCGCGAGGTTGCTTAAGACCCCGATGGCGAGCGTCGCGACGGGGAAAGCCAGCCAGCCGAAGAAGGCGCGCAGGAACCAGCCGAAGATCAGGAACAGCGGCGTGTTCGAGAGCAGGTGGTCCATGCTCGAATGGGCGAAGAGCGCCGTGACGAGCCGCCAATACTCGTGGCGCCCGAAGACCGCGGCCCCGCTCGCCGACAGGCGGTCGGCCTCGGGCCAGACCCATTCGCGCAGGCTCGCCACGAAAAAGAGCGAGAAGCAAAAGAGCGCCGGCCGCATCCAGCGCAGGCTCGGAACCTGCATGAGCGGCGGCCGCGGCTTGGGCGGGGACGGTGTGAAGTCCTCGATCCGCGGATAATAGTAGGGCTCCGGCAAGTCCCGCGGATCGGGGAGGTTGCGCAGGTAGCGCTGCACCCGCGGATCGCTCGGGGGCAGGGGGTCTTGCGGGGTTTCCGGCGTCTGGTCTTCCACGGGAGCCATCCTCACCAACGGTTGAGCTCGAGGCCGAGAAGCCAGCCATTATACCGCGCCCGCGCCCATTCCCCGCTCATTTGCACGATGAGCTCGCTGCCTCCGGGCGAGGGGGCGCGCCAATCGAGGCGCGCATGCCCGGTTGCGTCGTGCGCGATGGCACCGGCGTAGAGCGAGGGGCGCCATTCGGCGTCGGCGCGCAGCTGCCAGAGCCGCTTGTCGTCAAAAGTCCAGAGCACCTCGGCGCGCAGCGGCAACGCCGCCCGCGGCACGGCCGCCTGGCGGCCGGAGTCGACGTCCAAGGCGGCGCCGACGCCGGCGAAGACGTAGCGGTCGTGCGCGTGCGACGAGGCGAGGTTGAAGAGCAGCTCGCCGCCGCCGAGCGAGCCGCGGACCTCGCGCCGCGCCGGCCGGCCCCGGAGCTCCAAGAGGTGGAGCCCGATGCCGAAGGTGCCGTATTGGTCGAAGAAGTTGGGCACGGTGTCGAGTCGCTCCTTGAACTTGCGGATACTCAGGCCCGTGACCGTCCAACGTTTGACCGGCGGCCCGTCGCGTCCCAGATCGACCCGGGCTTCGCCGAGCACCACCGACGTGGCGCGCTGCATCGCCTGGCTGGACCGCGAGCCCATGTCCTGGGCGTGGAGCGCGGTGCCGATCGCCAGGACCTGCTCGCCGCGCCCCTCGGTGAAATTTAAGGCGCCGACGCCCGCCGTCAAGGCGGATAGATTGGTATGCGACGAGCCGGCTTGGCTCAAGGCCTCCTCGTCGCCCTTGTAACGCTCGGCAATCACTTGGTTCGTATCGACCGCGGCGGTCTGCGCGAGGGCGGCGTCGCGTGACAGCAGGGCGCGCTGCCAGGCGCGGATTTCCGCAGTCGCTTCCGAGGTATAGCGCTCGCAGAGCTGGGCCTTGTCCTGGTGAACGAGCTCGGCATCTTGCGCAAAGGTCCCGAGCCGATAGATCGGGGCGCTTAGGGCAGGGTTCGCCAAAGCCAAGGCGCCCAAGGCTTTGAAGGACCCGACCCGCGTCGGCTCGTCTTTGCCGAGGAAGGCCTCGACGGGGGGCCAGGCGAGGGCGGGGAATTTGGCGCGGAGCTGCGTCAGCTCGTCGCGCAGGATCTCCTGCGCGACCTGCCCCTTCTTCCGGTAGCTGTAGAAGGCGGGCGCGACCGGCGTCGCGACGCCGCGGCGGATCAGCAGCGCGACGAGCGCGTTCGGCGGCACGACGAACGGGTCGAAGTCGGAGGTCGTGCGGTCGCCGATGCCCTCGCCGATCAGCTGGACGAGGATCGAGGCGCAGTTGCGGTCGAAGAAGTAGTACTTCGTGCGATAGTTCTTCTTGGCGACGTAGAGCCGCTCGATCAGCCGCGCCTTTTGGTCCTCGCTCAAGTTGAGCTTGTAGCGCAGGAGGTTCCGGTCCTGGTCGATCGTGTAGCTGCGCGCGGACTGGTAGAGCGTCTGGCGGTCGAAGGTCGTGAGAAACCCGCCGCTCAAGCCTTTTAAAGCCTGCAGGACCGCGGCCATGGCGTCGAAGTCGGAGCGTGCGGCGGCGCCGCCGAAGTCGAGCCAGGAGGTCTTGCACTCCGTCGGCGGCGCCGAGGCTGCTGCCTGCGGGGCTCGCGCGGCGCGGCCGTCCTCGGTGTCGGCGAGAAATGAGACGACGAGGTCCTTCGGGTTCTCGATGCCGAGCTGGGCGGCCTCGGGGTTGTTTTTGAGTTTGATGCGGAGGATCAGGTGGCCGGCGATCTCGCTGGCATCGCCGACGCCGGGCGTGGCGTAGAGGAGCTCGAAGCCGGAAACCGTCGTGGCGTCCACCGGTCCCATCGCAATCGGCGCCTTGGTCAGCGGGTCGAGGAACTGGAGGTCGTCGAGAAAGCCCTCCCCGCTCCCGCGGCAGTGGATGTGCGGCTGGTCCAGGTACGGCTTGTAGTCGGGGAACAGGCGGCGGAAAAAGCCGAATTTGTCGGGGGTGCGGCAGGCGATCGAGTCCTCGACCAGGCTGTCGGGCGTCACGAAGTAGACCTCGCCAAAGGTGGCGAAGTCCTCCTCGGGGCTCTCGAGGCCGCGGGTCGACGCATAGCCGCGCGGGTCCTGGTTGTCGGCTTCTTTCATGAACAGCGGCAGCTGGAGGCCGAAGTACTCGCGCAGTCGCCAACCGCTCAGGGCCCGCCAGCCGGTCGTGCCGCTCGCCCGTTCCTGCGAATCATAGACGTGCAGCCAATGGTGGATGAACGCCTGGCGCAGCGCCGTGCCGTCGTCGGTCCTCGGTGGCGCCTCGATTTCGACCTGCCAATAGAGCAGGGCCGGGGCGAGGTGGTCCTGCACGGGGCGGCGGGGGTTCGCGGACTTGAGCAGGTTGATCTTGCCGAAACGGGAGCGCGCGCCGAGTTGGCGCAGGTCCTTCGGCAGGATGCGCAGGAACGTGAGGAGGTTCTGCGCCTCGCCGGGCGTCCAGGGGGCGGCGTCGGAGCGGTCGACCAGGTCGACGGCGAATTCCGCGAGCAGATCGGCGCGCGGCCCGGCCTGGGCGGCGGCGGCGAAGAGCAAGAATGTCAGGAATCCGAATCCCGCTCTCAACCCGTATCCCCAATGAGCCTCGGTTTTAGGTCGCGTCCATCACGTGCGCAGCGCGGGGACGACCTTCGCGAGGAGATGCGTCAGCTCGGTGCGCGTCGGGCGGTCCGGGGCCACGCGGACGACGGCGCGCGCCAGGGTTTCGGGGTGCACTCCGAGCAGAAACGCGAAGTGCTCGAGCGTCGCGCCGGCGGCGGCGAACGATTCCTTGATCAAACTGTCGGCGGTTTCGGGGTCGAGCGCAACCGAGGAATCGAACGAGGTGAGCTTGGTCGTCTTGGCGAGCGAGTCGTCGAGGGCCTTGCTCGAGGAGAGCGAGGCCTTGCCGGAGTTGGCCGAGGTGTTGGTCGAGCCGTCGACCGAGGCTTTCAGGGCGTCCGGGGTGATGTGGGCCGTGCGCGCCGTGGCGTTGCTGGTGGCCTCGGAGGTGTTGGTGGCGCTGTCGGCCGTCGGCTTGGTCGAGTTCTGGTAGGTGGCGCGGGCCGTGTCGGCCGTCGCCTCGGTCGTCGCCTGGGACGTGCCCTTGACGGTGCGTCCGGTCGCCGCCGAGCTCGGCTGCGTCGAGTTTTTGTAGGTGGCGAGCGAGGAGGCGTCGGTCGCTTTGCTCGAGCCGTTGGTGGCGGCCGTCGAGTTGTCCGTCGTGGCCTCGGTCGACTGGCCGAGCGATTCCGCGGAAGGCTTGGTGGAGTTGCGGTACGTCGAGGCGACCGTGTCGCGCGTCGTGGCGTGGGTGGCCTTGGTGACCTCGCCAGTTTTGCGGGTGACGGTCGTGGTGGCGTCGCTGACGGCCGTCGAGGCGTCCATCGCCGGGCGGGTCGTATACTGATAGGTGGTCTTGGTGGTCTCGCCCGTCACGGCGGTGGACCATTTGGTCGCGGCGATGGATTTCTGGGTGACCGTCGTGGTCGCCTCGCTCGAGGACTTGCTGGCCCGCGTCGACGATTCCTCGGAGGGCTTGGTGCTGTTCTGGTAGGTGGCTTTGACCGTCTCGCCGGTGACCTCGAAGCTGTAGGTGGTGATCTTGCCGGTCTGGCCGCTCACCGCGGTCGTGGCCGCGGAGGTCGCCTTGCTCGCCTTCGTCGTGAATTCCGCCGTGGGGGCCGTGGTGTAGTCGACGGTCACGTGGCTCGTGTTCTTGGTCGCGGCCGTGGAGTTCTTGGCCGTGGCGTCGGTGACGGCGCTCGAGGAGTCGCTGAGGCGCGAGCTGAGCTCGGCCGCCGGCTTGGTGGAGTTGCGGTACGTGGCGACGCTGGTCGCCTCGGTCACGTCGCTCGTCGCATTGGAGGCGCGGGTCGTGGCGTCGCTCGTCTGTTTGGTGGTCTTGCGGTAGGTGGTGTCGGTCGTGGTCGCGGTCGAATTGCCGCTCACGGTAAAGGGCCCGCCGTGGGCGATTTCGGCGTAGGCGCCGAGCAGGTACAGGCTGACGAGCAGTTTCGTTTTCATGCGGCGGGCGTCTCCGTGCGGGGTTCCTGACGAAACGAAAAAGCAAGTCCAATGCCCTGGGAATATGTAATGATATAGGGTAGTTAATTATGTGACCCGAGGTGTGGGCCGTGGCCGAAAGGACACGTTTGCGTTCGGAGAGGCACATGATGGGTGCCGGCGTCGGGCTTTTTGTGCTCGATGCGCTCGTCATCAATCAAGGCGGGCCGGCGCTCCTGGTGCTGGTGATCGGCGTGCTGGTGCTCGCGGTCTGCATCCCCCTGGCGCTCGAGAACCAGACCCTGCACACGCTGTCCTACACGTCTTTGCCGCCTTGCGGGCGGAACGTGTACCGGTTCGTGTCGAAAGAATGGACCTCGATCGACGGAATACAGTTTTTCAGTGAAGCACCTGGCCCCAGTCGAGGTTTTCGATGTGCTGGATCAGGAGCGCGATGGTCTTGAATTTCTTCAGGATGAGGCCTTTTTTCAGGCCGAGGATGATGCCCTTGATCTCGGCCGGGTGGCGCGAGTAGCGCGGGGCGCCGCCGATGGAGTCGTAGAAGATGCGGATGACGTCGGCGACGTCGTCCCGGATGTGGGCGTTGTTCGGGGTGCCCCAGTGGAAGAAGTCGAGGAGTTTCACCTGGAAGCCCAGGCCAAGGCGGCGGATCATCACGTTTCCACTGTGCAAATCGCCGTGGTAATCGTAGGCGCGGTGCACACCCTCGATGGCCGTGGCGAGCGCGTGCAGGAGGTGCAGGCCCTGGAACACGTCGAGGCGCCCGCCGGGCTGGTCGGCCAGGAACTCGTGGAGCATCTCGCCTTCGACGTAGTCCGAGATGAGGAAGGAGACGTCCTGGCCCCGGTGCTGGACCCGCTCGAGCGTGTGGTACTGCACGAGCGCCGGGCATTCGCGGAGCTTGTGGAGCTTGCGGGCGTAGAAGTTGATCGCCTTGTTGCCGATGTTGCGCTGCGGGAAGAAAAACTTCGCGGCGCGCTCGATCCCGGTCACCGATTCCTTGATCAGGTAGACCTCGCCCTCCCAGCCGGAGCCGAGCTTCGAGACCACCTCGTACTTGCGGGCGAGGATACGGCCTTCGGGGAAATCGAACGTGTCGATCACGTTACGCGGCGTCTTTGCCATGGCACTCGATTTTTTTGTGGTGTGGGGCTGAGGAGACTCAGGGGGGCGATCATACCGCAGGCGAGGGGGCACTGAAAGGGGGCCAAAACCCTCTTTTATCAACCTCTTATCTCACTGAGGAGGGCGTTGTAGAGGAGGATCATGTCGTTATTGGTCTTGGAGAGCCGGTCCAGGACGACCCGGGCGATCCGCAGGACGACCGGCAAGGCCCACTTGGGGTACTCGCTGCAGAACTGCTCGAAGCGGGCGCG
>JAYVWD010000454.1:0-2398 GCA_043786345.1 Pseudomonadota bacterium | reverse complement strand
CCGGGCTTCGGACTCACCGGTCCAGACCCTGAAAAACGCTATGGTTTCAAGGCACTGACCGGATTTCTCGGCCGCTTTTGCGACCGGCTCGGCCTGCAGCGGATGGACGTCGCCGGCAATTCCCATGGCGGCCGCCTCGCCTGGGCGTTCGCCGCCGAAGCGCCCGAGCGAATTCGCAAGCTCGTGTTGCTCGATGCCGCGGGCTACCCGCTCAACGCCCGGTCGATGGTCGCCGCGCAGCTCCGCGGCGCGTGGCCGTTCTCGTTCCTCGCCCAGTATCTGACGCCGCGCTTCGTCGTCGCCTACCTCATCCGCGGAACCTACGGCGACCCGTCGAAGGTGACCGAGGAGCTCATCGACCACTACCACGGCCTGCAGCTCCGCGCCGGCAACCGCGCCGCGCTCGGCGAGATGATGACGATCTATGGCGTCGACGACCGCGCCAGGATCAAGGCCGTGAAGGCGCCGACCTTGATCCTCTGGGGAAAGCTCGACACCGTGATTCCGGTGGAGGACGCGGCGCGGTTTCACGCCGACATCGCCGGCTCGCAGCTCCTTATCTACGACGGGGTCGGGCACCTGCCGATGGAGGAGATCCCGGAGAAATCGGCGGCGGATGCCGCGGCCTTCCTGGATGCCGAAATCACGCCATGACCGTGCCGAAACGGCCGGCGGGCGGCCCGCGCCCGCCCCTCCCCCGCGGCGATCCCGCCGATCCCAATGGACAATCGCCCTGTCAGTGATTGTCCATTGCCGCGTCCGGACCGCCGGGCTAGTGTCGCGCGAGATTCTCAACAATCTTCACGGTCAATGCATGCTGGACGTCGCGACATACGCGTACCACAACGGCGAGCTGACGGCGGCGGTCCGCTACCTGGACAAGGTGCCGGACAGCCCCGAGGCGGCGATCCTCCGCGTCAAATGCTTGTGCGAGCTCGACCAGCCGGCGCTCGCCCACGAATACGCCACGCTCGCGGCGCGCGACTTCCCCGCGAGCGGCGCCCTGCAATATTACCGCGGCATGGCGCTCTGCCTGGCGCGCGGCGACGCGGTCGCGATCGCGCAGGCGTTTCAAGCCGCCGCCGCCCTCGGCGACCCGAGCGCGCCCCTCGGCCTGGCCTTCGTCGCCTACGCCGCGGGCGATCTCGACGGGGCGCTCGAGAACCTCCTGGCCGCGCCCGTGGTCGAAGCGGAGATGGCGCACGTGCGGCTCCTGATGCTCTTTCAGGTCGCGATGGACCAAAAGGATCTGGCCGCCGCCGAACGCTACCTCGAGGACTCCGACCGCGTGCTGCGCGGGGCGCCGAGCCTGCTGCGCTCCTACTGGGGGCAGCTGTGCTGGGTCCGCTTCCTCAACATCAGCCGGTCGTTCGAGCTCGCGGCCGTCGCGCTGCGCCACCTCAAAGCCCAGCTCTCGTCCGGCCGCACGCCGCGCCTCTACCGCAACGTCCTCGACCTGGAGCTCCGCCTTGCGAGCCGCGACGGCGCCTCGGAGGTCAACCTCCCCGGCACGACGATGAGCCGCCGCGCCTTCGACCCGACCCAGGAGATCGCCAGCAAGCCGACGCTGAGCTGCCTCTTTCATTTCCTCGCGGCGCGCGGCGACGACGGCGCGACGAAGGACGAGATCGTCCGCCACGTCTGGGACAACGCCTACAATCCGGTGACCCACGACGACCGGCTCTACAAATCCATCGGGCGCCTGCGCAAGCTGCTCGAACGGTCCGGCCGCGGGGACGGGATGCTGTTCCTGCGCGGCGCGCACTACGTCTTGACACCCGGCAGAGCTCATCCGGAGCTACTCGCCCGCACAGGAGCCTGAGATGATCCGCACCTTTTTGGCCTTTTTCTTCCTGGTCGCCGCCTCGTTGCCGGCGGGCCGCGCCTTTGGCGGCCAGGACTTCCCGTTCTTCCTCTGCGTCTCCGGGCACGCGTCGCTCGGCACCTTCGTCGTCGGCACGGCGGACGAGACCCCGACGGGCTACGCGCTTTGGACGCGCGACGACGATGGCCGCTGGCAGATGTCCAACGTGACGATCAACAAAAAGGCCTCCAGCTACGCGCTGTCCGGGCTCTTCTCGGCGACGCGCGAGCGTTTCGAGGTGGAGATCCCGTTCTCCTGCGGCGCGCGCTGCGACGGCGTCGCCGCGATCGGCGCGGCCCAGTCCGCGCCGACCGGGATCGTCTGCGCCCGGCTCGACGCCGACGGCGCGGCGTACTAGGGTCTGTCCGGCAAATCCTCCGTTAATGCAGCGCGTTGTATCGCAAGGGCGTTCGTCTTGCGACGCGATTCGAAATAGAGGTCGCCATGCACCGTCACGCCCTCAACGATGCACAATGGGAGCGCATCGACGACATGCTCCCCATCAACGGCCGCCGTGGCCGGCAGTGGGAAGAC
>JAYVWD010000453.1:0-5248 GCA_043786345.1 Pseudomonadota bacterium | reverse complement strand
GGAGCGCGCGCCGATGATGAACGCCTTGTTGCGGTCGATGAAGGCGGGCGGCCCCCCCACGGCGGCGATGCCGCTGCCGGCCTGCGAGACCTGGTAGAGCCCAAGCACCGGGACGACCCAGGGGTACATGTCCCAGACGTAGGCGAACGTGAGGTAGAGCTCCGTGCGTTTGGTCCAGTAATCGACGCCCGACGGCGTCAGGCTACGGTAGTCGACGTCGAGCTCGAAGCTCTTGTAGACGCCGGCGAGGTCGACCTGCGTCCCCGTGAGCTTGACGCCGTTGAGGTCGGTGCTCCGGTCGAGCACCTCGCTGTGCTCGTGGTCGCGGTACTTGCCGTCGACGGCACCCGCGAACAGGCGGAGCTCATAGAGCTGGTCCTTCGCCGTCGTGGCGCCGGCGATGGCGTGCGGGGCGAGGACCAGTGTAGCCAGGATCGGGGCCAGATATGCGAGCAGTCTCATGGGGCCTCATAACCACAGGGTGCCGGTTAAAATCGTCGCCCGGTTCTTGCTCTTGACGCTGACGTGGGCGCGGCTGCCCTCGTCGGCCTCCCGGTGCCCGAAATACTGCTGATATTGGTAGCTGGCGCCCAGGTCGGCGCGCAGCAGCTGCCATTGGAACGCCGTCCCGAGCCCGGCCTCGGCCTCGAACCCGTTGTTCGGCAGCGTCCAATTCAGCATGTGGAAGATCGCGTCGAAATAGGCGCCGAACCATTCGCCCGTGCCCCAGATCTTCTGGCGGGCGCGGACGCCGACGATGTAGGCCCGGATGTCGGACTTCGCGACCTCGGGGCTGTCGGGCTCGTCGAGCGCGACGCGGTTGAACTCCATGTGCAGCCCGACGACGGGCACGATCAAGCGGAATTTGGGCAGAACGTAGCCGAGCGCGACGATGGCCGACGTGCGCTGCGTCCACCAGGCCGGCGCGGGGGTCTCGCGGCGCAGCTCGAGGAGCACGTAGGCATGGTGGTTGCTGGTGCTCCCCGAGGTGAGCGCCGGATAGCTCTCGATGGCGTAGCGCTTGCCGTTGACGACGACGCCGCTCTGGTTGCGCGACGTCCCTTGGGCGTCGTTGCGCTCCACGTCGCTGTAGCGCCCGCGGATCAGGCCCAGGCTGTAGCGCGCGAAGAATTCGTAGCCCATGATCTTGGGGCCCGAATCGTGGGCATTCTTCGCCGCGCCGGACTCGGCCGCGTCTTCGGAGTCCTCGCCCTCGCCCTCGTCCGTCCCCGAACCCGACCCTGCCCCCGCGTTTTTAGCGGCCTCGTCCGGCGGCTCCTCGGCCGCTTTGCGCGCAAGGGCGCGGCAGCCGGTCGCGAGGGCGGCCATGGCGAGGAGCGGCAGCAGCGCTGCGATCGGCCCAAAGCGCATTGGAAAGTCCCGTTTAGATAGGTCTTTCATGACATTCTATCAGAGCGGGCCGACATAGTCGATCGGCGTGCAGAGGCTCGCACCGCCCCGGCGTTTGGCCCGGTTTGAGCCACCTGAAAGAGCGAAGGAAACGTTCGCCCTGGCCAACGGCCAGAACGCCCAGATCTATGAGCAGAACGCCAACGGCGACCTGCACGTGCGGTCCGGGACGATCGACCGCGGCACGAAGGGCCGCGGTCTGATCCGCGCCTACCGGCCGTCCCGCAGGGCTCAATGCGAAAAAATCCCGGTGCCGGCGCCGGCCGCCCCCACCGGGATCCGGTGTTTTCAGTTCTTGTACTTCGGCGCCAACACCTTACCCTGGTCGTCCGTCGCGACCGACGAGGTCGTGCTCCGGTTGAAGGGCAGGTACACGACCAGCTTCCCCTTGGCATTTCCCTTGGTAAGCGCCACGGTCTGCGTCGTCCCCGGATCCAGCGTCAGCGTCTCCGGCAGGTCCACGAACGCCTGGCCGTCGACGGACGGCGTCAGGGTCAACCACTGATTTTCGGCGCCGAGCACGTCGTCCCCTTCCGGGCTCGTCGTATCGGCCGAGACCACCAGCTGGACCTTGAGGTCCCCCGCTGTGGTCGTCGCGACCTGGGCGAGGTCCGCGGTGACGACGGCGATGGTCGAGTGGCCATAGGCCTGGTACGGCTGCACGTCGACGACGGCACTCGTGTACGTCGGCGCGGCCGTGCCGGCGGCGGCCAGCTCGTAGTCGTGGCGGATCTTGCGCATCGCCGTCGCGTCCGTGAGGAAGCTGTGGAAGGCCTGATAGTCCGCTTCGTTGTTGCTCAGCTCTTGCTGGTGGGAGCCGAGAAGCTCCTGGTCCGCGAGGCCGTCGCTGTCCTTGTCGATGAGGACGCTGACGCCGCAGAGCTGCCAGGTGGTGACCGGATTGTAGAGCTTGACCGCGAACTGGATCAGATTTTTGCCGCCCTGCTTGAGGACGCGCCAGCCGGCGGACTCGAGGTCGCAGATGCCGTTGCGGGTCTGGTTGCGGCGGGCGGCGTTCTTCCGCGGGTCGGTCGCGAGGAGGTTGAAGAGGAGGGCTTCGCCCTTGACGAGGCCCAGGTTGGCGATCGTCAGGTCGGCCGCGGCGCCGGCGGCGTCGGCGGCCGAGGTGGCGTGGACGACGAGGTTCTTTGCGGCGACCGTCGTCGCCCGGTCGATGACGGCGAGGAGCGGCAGGTGGTACGAGGCGCCGGCGTCGCTGGCGATCTCGAGGAAGCCGTCGAGCTGGAGGCTCGTGTCGTCGGCGGTGGGCGGCGTGATCTTGACGAGGATGACGACGGCCTTCGACTCGTGCGCCGCGAGGGCGAGGGTCGCCGGCGCGGTGACGGCGAGGCCGGCCTTGACGACGGGCTTGAGGGTCAGCGCCGTCGGCAGATCGGTGAGGTTCGTCAGCGTCACCGTTTGGCGGACGGTCTTCGCCTGCTCGACCAGGACTTCACCCAGCGACAGGACCGGGGGGTTCGCGAGCAGCGTCGCCGCCGCGGCCTCGAACGCCTGCACGCGGCCGGCGCCCATCGTGGCGACGGCGTAAGCGGCCTTGGTCTTCGGGTCCGTCAGCGAAAGCGCCGTTTCCATGACGAGCGCCTTGAGGGCGCGGGCGTCGAGCTCCGGGCGCGCCTGCTTGAGCAGCGCCATGACGCCCGACATGTGCGGGGCCGCCATGGACGTGCCGCTGAACTGCACGCCTTTGCTGCCGCTGCCCATCTTCGCGGAGATGACGTTGGCGCCGGGGGCCGCGATCTCCGGCTTAAGGGCGCCGTCGACCGAGCGCGGGCCCCGGGAGGAGAAGGCCGTGACCGAGTCGATCAGCTCGGGCTTCTCGATCTTGTGGTCGGTCTGGAAGCTGATCGTCGCGTCGCCCGCCCCCATGTCGGCCTTGAGCGCGTCGCCGAGGTCCTTGCTGATCATGATCGCGGGGATGGGGAAGCTGCCGTCGCCGCCCATCGAGAAGGCGTCGCCCGGCTGGTTGTTGGCGACGACGACGCCGGTGGCGCCCGCTTCGTTGGCGCGGCGGGCTTTTTCGGCGAAAGGGACGACGCCGCGGTCGATGAGGGCGATGTTGCCTTGGACCGCGGCTTTTTGCGCGTCCGTCAGGTCGACGGCCGCGTTGCCGACGTAGACGAGTTTACCGACGACGTTGCCGGCCTGGGCGATCGGCTTCGCGAAGGAGGCTTCGATGGCTTCGGCGAACACCTCCGGATGGGCCACGGTCTTAAACAACACGGCGCCGAAACGCCAGTTGTGGTCCATGTTGTCGATCGTCGCGGCGACGGACAGGGCGTCGTCCGCCGTGGACGGCGAGCCGACGATGTAGGCGTTGGAGCCGGAGTTGCCGGCGGAGGCGACCATGACGGTGTCGCCGTTGACGAGGTTTTTGACGGCTTCGGCGTAGAGCGTGTGGGGCGAGCCGAAGCCGCCGCCGAGCGAGAGGTTGACGACGTCCAGGTGCTGGGCCGGGTCCATGGTGCCGCTCGGGTCGGCGGCCAGCTCGAGGGCCTCGATGATGACGGCGTCGCCGGTCGAGCCGGCTTTGCCGAAGACCTTGAGTGCGAAGAGCTTCGCGTCGGGCGCGACGCCCGAGTACGTGTCGGTGCCGTTGCCGGCGCCGGCGATGGTGCCGGACACGTGGCTGCCGTGGCCCGCCTCGTCGAGGGGGTTGGCGTCGCCCTTCGGGACGTGATTCTCGAAGGCGACGGACGCGTCGTCGTAGGCGGTGCCGACGAGGTCGACGCCGCCGATCACCTTCGCGGTCGGGAAGCCCGGGTTGGCGAGGCTCGGGTCGATGTCCTTGTACGCCTGTTCCGTGCCGGCGCCGCCGAACATCGCGTGCGTGTAGTCGATGCCGGTGTCGATGACGCCGACGACGATGCCTTTGCCGGTGATCTGCCGGGTGTCCTGCAGCTTCTTCGCGCCGATCCAGCCGACCGAGTTCTTGTTGTTGATGTCTTCGGCCGGCTGCGCCGCCGTGTCGTTCAAGGCGACGGGCGCCATGCGTTCGAACGGGCCCTCGCCTTCGACGTACGAGACGGCGTCCATTCCGCGGAACTTGGCTTCGAGGGCCTTCGGCGCGACGATCGCGAGGCCGTTGAGCACCATCTTGTATTGGTAGAGGATCTTGAGGTCCGGCGAGAGCGCCGTGAGGTCGGCGATCGTCTGCGCCTGCTCGGCGTTGATGAGGTCGCGGAGGGAGTCGTCGACGACGACCTTGCCGTTGACCTTTTGCGCGCTGCTGAGGAGCGCCGGGGTCTTGAGTTTCAGGATGGCGATGAAGCGGTCGAAGTCCTGCGGCCGGTTCGTGACCGCGGTGGTATCGCTCGGGTCGCCGCGGCCGCTCGGATGACAGGCGGCGACGGTCAGGCCCAGCGCGATGGAAAGGACGCTCAGAACTCTGGTGGCGGCCATGGACGCTCCTTAAGCACTAATTATTGATAGGATCGAGGCGGGTCCAAGCAAAGGCTGGTCCCATTTTAAATCCATGAAATTATTAAGTTATATAGGTAATTTTGGCAATGATCAGTAACGAAAGTATACCGACCCGGTCTACTTTCGTAGCCGGGTCGGCAGGTCTTTGGGGAAGGGGCGGGGGTTGGCGGGAGCCTTATTGCCGCATGCAGGTCAGCGAGGCGACGACGGCACCGTCGGCGGAAACAGCCTTGATCTCGGTGGTCGCCTCGTCGGTGAATCCACCTTCCGCCAGCATCACGGAAAAGCCGGTCGCCGGGGTGGTCAGGTCCTCGAAGACGAGTCGATACCGGACGTCGGACGGCGGCGGCGGCGTGAGGTCGCGGAACTCGCGGAAATCGCCGAGCGTCTCGCGGGT
>JAYVWD010000452.1:0-4105 GCA_043786345.1 Pseudomonadota bacterium | reverse complement strand
TTGGGTTTACCGCAGCTCACGCGGCTCCTGCGGGACGGGGAGCTCGAGCGCTACGTCCTCCTTCTGTCGCTGCCCGACCCGAAGCAGGACGACGTCAGGAAGCTCCAGGCCTGGTTCAGGGACCTGACCGCCTGGCTGGCCGACGTGAACGAGCGCGCGAAGGAGGACAAGGACCTCGAGCGCGCCGTCGAGGCTGCGAGCCGCGCCAAGCGACCGCTGCGCAAAAAAGCGGACGACGGGGAAAAATCCGAGGACGATTCCGGGTCTTGAGCCCGATGTTCGCGGCCGGTTCGGGCGCCGACGCGGGCCCGGCCGAAGGCTTGCGCTCCCTAGGACGACACTGCATAATATAGTGAAATCCAAGGGGAAGTTTCTTGACCAAACCTGCCGGCCGCATCGTCCGCAGCCTGGGCGACCTCTTCGAGTGCGACCTGCGCTCGCTGGCGCTCTTCCGCATCACGCTCGGGCTCCTGCTCGTCATCGAGAACTGCGCCCGCTTCGCCGACCTCAACACCTTCTATGGCGACACCGGGATCCTCCCGCGCGGCCCGTATCTGGAGAAGTGGTCCAACGTCTGGCACTGGTCGATTCACCTCGCCAACGGCCTGCCCGAGTACCAGGGGTTCCTCTTCTGCATCGGCATCGGCCTCGCCCTCTCGATGGTCCTCGGCTACCAGACGCGGCTCGTCGTCTTCCTCTCCTGGCTCCTCGAGATCTCCGTCCAGGCGCGCGACCCGATGATCCTCCAGGCAGGCGACGTCTTGCTGCGGATCATCCTGCTTTGGGGCTGCTTCATGCCGCTCGGCGCCCGCTGGTCCTACGACAACTACCTCCGCCCCAAGCTGCGAGACTACCCGAACCGCTACATCTCGGTCGCCTCGATCGCGATGTTCCTACAGGTCGGCTTCGTCTATTGGTTCACGATCCTCCAAAAGACCGGGAAGGAGTGGTTCCCGGAAGGCACCGCGGTCTACTACGCGCTCAATATCGACATCCTGGTGACCCGCTATGGCGCCTGGTTCCGTCAGTTTCCCGAAGCGATGCGGATCGCAACGATCGCGACCTACCTCCTGGAAGGGATTCTCCCGACGATCCTCTTCATGCCGATTTTCACCTGGCAGTTCCGTCTGCTGGGGATCGTGATGCTGACCGGGATGCACGCGAATTTCGGCCTGTTCCTGGAGCTCGGCAACTTCCCGTGGATCGACCTCGTGTCGTTCGCGCCGTTGATCCCGGGCGAGGTCTGGGACTGGCTGGAGGTCAAAGGCCAGACCTGGTCCAAGAGCGGAATCTGGCACGCCGTCGAGCGGCGCGTCCTGGCCATCGGGCCCGGCCTGACCGCCATGATCCTCCGGATCCACCGCCAGATGCCGCCGGCGCTGGTGTCGCGGCCGCTGGCGATCGTGCCGTCGGCGTTCGGGCAGTTCTTCGCGATGCTGCTCCTTTGGATCACGCTGCTCTGGAACCTTTCGACCGTGCCGCGGCTCGGCGTCGAGGTGCCGGAAGGCTTCCGCTGGATCGGCCACGTCTTGCGTATCGACCAGCAGTGGGCGATGTTCTCGCCCTATCCGATGAAGGACGACGGCTATTACGTCATCGAAGGCACGGTCAAGGACAAGAAGGACGCCTTTGGCGACGTGCTCTTCATGAAGCTCGGCAAGCCGTCCTTCGACAAGCCCGAGCTGGGTTCCCAGGTCTGGGACAACCAACGTTGGCGCAAGTACATGATGAACATCTGGATGGCATCGAACTCCGGGCACCGCCTCTACTACGCGCGCTGGCTGTGCCGGCAGTGGAACAAGCGCTTCCCGGCCGACCAGCTCGAGGAATTCCAGATCTACTACATGCGCGAGGACACCCTGCCCGACCGCATCGCGACGCCGGAGAAGGTCAGCATCTGGCATCACTACTGCTTCAAGTGAGCCGGCGGACGAAGTGGCGAGGGGTGAGCTCGATGCGGCTGGACGACATTGTCCCGATCATTTTGACCCGGGACGAAGCGGCGAACATCGGGCGCGTCCTCGCCGCGCTCAAATGGGCGCGCGAGGTCGTCGTCGTCGACAGCGAAAGCACCGACGCCACCGCCAGCATCTGCGCCACGTTCCCCAACGTCCGCCTCGTCACGAACCCCTTTGCCTCCCACGCCGCGCAGTGGAATTTCGCGCTACGGTGCGCGCGCAGCGACGCCTCCTGGATCCTCGCCCTGGACGCGGACCACCTCGCCGAAGAGGGCCTGGCGGACGAGCTGGGGGCCCTCGAGGTCCCCGACGACGTCGCCGGCTTCCGGGCCCGCTTCGTCTATTGCATCGGCGGGGTTCCCATCCGTTCCGGCGTCTACACCGCCAGCCCCCTTCTCTACCGCCGGAAGGGCGCCTCCTATTTTCAGGACGGCCACACCCAGCGCCTGGAGTTGCCCGCCGGCGTCATCGGCACCTTGCGAACCCGCTTCCGCCACGACGACCGCAAGCCGGTCGCCCAGTGGTTTCGCGCCCAGGAACGCTATGCCCGGCTCGAAGCGCAGCTGCTGTTGGCGACCGCGCCGGAAAGGCTGCGCCTTTCAGGATGGTTGCGGCTCCGCACGCCGTTGATGCCGGTCCTCGCGCCGCTCTATTGCCTGTTTGGCCGCGGGGGGGTCCTCGACGGCCGGAACGGCTGGAGCTATGCTTTTCAGAGAACCGTTTTCGAGCTCCTACTTTGGCTGACGATGCAAGAGCTGCGCGGGACGAAGCCGGCCGACCAGAGCCGTCCACGCGCGTAACCATGTGAGGGCGAAAATGCTGCGGAAGCTACGGAACGCGCTCGATCTTTCGGAGACCAAGCTGACGCGCGGGCGACCGCTGTCGGACTACGGAAAGCTGCAGCGGCTGGCGTCGCTGTTACTCCGCAACCGCCGGTCTCAGCTCCGGTCGCTCGACCTCGCGGCGCGGCCCTACCTAAACGTCGGCTGCGGCCCCGTCCCCGCCTCGGGGTTCGTCAACCTCGACTATTGCTGGGTCCCGGGCGTCGACGTCTGCTGGGACATCACGAATTCCCTGCCCTTTCCCGACGCGGTTTTCGCCGGCGTGTTCTCGGAGCATTGCCTGGAGCACATCACCTTCGATCAGTGCCTCGGGGTGCTGCGGGAGATGCGCCGCATCCTGCGCCCCGGCGGCCGGCTGCGCCTCGCGATTCCCGACGCCGAGCTCTATATCCGCATTTACCTCGGCCGGATCAGCGGCGGGATCGAGCGGTTTCCGTACGAGTCCGACGCGACGCCGGCGCGCCCCCCCATAAGCTACGTGAACTCCATCTTCCGGGATTTCGGCCACCAGTTCGCGTATGACTTCGAGGCGATCGCGACGTTGCTGGCCGAGGCCGGGTTCGCGGGCATCGAGCGCGCCTCGTTCCGCGCCGGCGCGGACCCGGCCTTGCTGATCGACCAGCAGTCGCGGGAGTGCGAGACCCTCTACGTCGAGGGCTGCGTCCCCGGCGTCCCCAAGTGACCGCTCGGATCGCCTTGGACGTCAAGGTGCCCAGACCTCAGGTCAACAACCTGATCAACCCATCCGCGTGCGGAAACTCCTGCACCAACTCGTCGCGGTCCGCCATCTCGAACTCCTCGAACTCGAACCCCGGCGCCACCGTGCACCCGACAAAGCTATAAGAGCTCCCCGCCGCCGGATACGCCCCGAACCAGTGCCCCGCCGGCACGACATGCTGGAGCACGTCCCCCCGCTCCAGCCCATGCCCGAGCCGCGTCTCGGTGACGCGTCCCTTGGGGTCGATCTCGACCACGACCAGCGGGCCGCCGAGGTAGAAGTGCCAGACCTCGTCGCTTTGCAGGCGGTGGAGCTTCGAGCGCTCGCCGCGCGGCAACAGGAAGTAGATCGCCGTCGAGTTCGCCCGCCCGCTCGCGGCCCGACTCCCGCGATACGTTTCGCGGAAGTACCCGCCTTCGGGGTGCGGCTCGAGGCCGAATTTTTCGATCAGGGTCTCACGGCTCGGCTGTATGATGCGGCGCCTCCTTCGTTTTCGACGTCGCCGTAGGCGCCGCTTTCTTCCGGTCGAACCGGGAAATATAGGGGCAACGCCGGCACAGGTCCTCGACCAGCCGGTGATCTTTGAA
>JAYVWD010000451.1:0-5835 GCA_043786345.1 Pseudomonadota bacterium | reverse complement strand
GGTCGACCTACCCCGTCACACTCGCGACGGTTCCCGCCGCGAGCGGCTCGTACGCGTGGACAGTCATTCAACCGGCGACGGCGGCGGCCCGGATCAAGGTCGAAGCCGCGGCGGACGCGGCCGTCTTCGACGTGAGCGAGAAGGACTTCGCGATTCCCACCGCCAACATCACGGGCGTTCATCCGTCGGGCGGGGACCCGCCCGCCTTCCAAGGGGTCGATTATACGGTGACATGGAGCAGCCTGGGACTCGCGGGCAACGTCACGATCGAGGTCTCTGTAGACGGCGGCAGTACGTTTCAATATACGCTGGCGACCTGCGTCCCGAATAACGGACGCAGATTGATCAACTTTGCCACGCCGTCTTCCGGCGCCGCCCGCATCCGCATCACATCGTGCGCGTCCGGAGGTGCCTTAGGGACAAGCGCCACGGACTTCCTCATCATCAACTGACGAATCGTCCATGCTCGAAACCAAGCATTCAATATCAAGGGCAAAAGAGCCGAGCTCCTTGCCTTGATCCTCCGAATCTCGGTTGCTTTCGATAGCTTTCCAAAAGGATGGCGGTTCCGGCAGGAATCGAACCTGCACCACCGCCTTCGGAGGGCGAGCGAGAGCCATCCACGCGGGGCACTGTAAAACAAGATGCGGGAGAAGGGAAGGGTGGGTTCGGGTGGCTACGGGCGAGACGGATTTTGTGACGGTCGACCCTTTCGATGTGACCGGTCTTCGGCCGTCACACTTTGAGCACGCCCTTTTTTGCATGTTCGCAACGCCACCAGCTTAGGCTGCCCCGGGCTGGTCTTTCCCGTAATTCTTTGATCCGCTGGATTCAGATACCCCTTGGATCAATTCGAAGCGAAACTGCCCAATCGGCACTCCCGGCCGCAAGACAATTATGTTTTGGCTATGGTTGTACATTTCCAACATGATCGGCTGGCCGTGCCCTTCACTCTTTTCCCCAAAGCCTGGATGAATAGTGGGAGCCGTAATGTGAACCCCTAGCCCGATACGGGCCAAGCTGCTCTTTCCCTCGACGAAGGCGCAGACTCCCGCCTCTTGCTTTATAATCAAGTTCTCCTTCGTATATGCGAGCACAAACTCGCCAGGTCGCATCGCATACTGATCATTTATCAACTCAAGGGGCTCCTGAAACTGCTCTGCAAAGTCGGCGCCCTTGTAGTCCTTTAGATCGATGGTGATCAAGTGGCCGCTCTGGCCGCGATGTTTCACCTGAAAGAATTTATTTCCAAGGTGGACATCGACGGTCATCGATTGCCAATCCCATTTCCCTGGCTCGGGATCGATCGTGATTTTCTGCTCCGCCATCAGAGCCTTGATCGCTTTGTCACTCATTGGCATAGAGGTCCTCGCGGAAAACTGTTTGAGTTTCAATCGGTTAGCCTAAATTGGAAAGGAAACTTCGACGACGATCAGACTGACCAATCGGGCCAGTATAATGTCGCCACCGCAGCTTCAGACCAGCATTCGAAAGCCAATCTCAATTTGCAGGGGCTCCGGTCGGCATCGCAGCGTCTCCATGGCAAACCACAGAGTTGAAGCAATTGTGGCCCCAATCAGTGCCGTTCTCCGCGCAAGCAATGTTGATAATGGCGTCGGCACCCAGCTTTCCGGCCGCAATTTTCATTTGTTCAGTTGCATCATCGCGTGACGGCGCAACGGGAGAGTAGGCCGAGCGCCGGCAAGACACCCCCTCTACTTCTTTCAGGATTTTCCATTCTTCAGATTTTGCATCCTGAACTATGCGAATTCGAGCGATCGCACGGCGCGCAACCGGATCCTCCAGCGAAGCGCTTCGAGGCGTGCATGCTGACAAAAGTGCAAAAGCGACAAGTAGACCACGCATGATCAATTCTCCCGTGTTGCTTGGGGAATCGGCACATGACTAGTTCTACTTGACTGGATTTGGAGATCCCTATCCAGCTATCTCAGCGATGTCCCTAGAGCAGCGTGGAGTGCAAATCGATGACGCGACTCAGAGAGAACCCTCTGAGCTGCCGCCATTCGTGAATGGGGTCCCTGGGGGCTTTTACCCACTATCCTGGTCCGAATCCTTGAACAGCACGGGCGACTTCCCAGGAGTGGAGTCTCGATGGCGGCCCACTGGGCCACCCGCGACCGGTTCCGACGTACCGGGAGATCGCGCCTAATGCGCCTGGCTCCAGCCCTCGCCCATCAAACATTCATCGAACGCACGGTCGCGAGAGCAGGGAAGCATGCCACCCATCGGGCAAGCCTGGCCCGCCTTCACACGACAGTCGGTCTTGTCCTTCAGGAACTCTTGTTGAGTGACCTTGGTCGCATGTACCCAGGGTCGGTCTGTAACACAGCCACTCAGGACAACCGCGAGAACAAGAGTCTCAGGATTCCATACAAAGCGAACCCAACGCATCCACAGGTCCAGACGCGTTCTAAGCCTGCCCACAGCGCCTCCCAATTCGATTTGAATTTGTTGCGCGCGCGCCATGCAACCACCTGCTCGAGCCCAACAACCGCGCCGCAAAGAACAATAAGCACGGCCGCAATTGCGGGATCAGCTTTTCCTTGCCCGGACTCCCCAGCACAGTGTCCACCCCGGTCGTCCGGCTCCCAGTCGCAGTCAGCCATTTCTCACTCCAGAATTGGCTACTCGTCGGCCCCGCTCGGCCCGAACTTGAGGAAGCCTGCCTGATTGTTAGACCAGACCAGATTCGCGCAGCCGCAGGGATCGCCGCCTTGGACGACGACGCAGCCAAGCGCCTCCGGGATGCACAGTCCGTGGTGTTCGGGCAGGCCGCCCAAGAGTCGGTCCAATCTAATGGCTCGCGGGCTTGGGCCAAGTCCCATCCGCGAGGGCCATGAAAGTCAGACCGGCGACGACTTGGTCCGCCGAGATTGTGCGGACCTTCAATTTTCAGGTCGTTTATGACGCGCTTGTGACGGGTCATGCCTCTGTCGGAGGCCGACATGGCTTCTTTCATCGACAGGGGGACGAGTTCAATTGTCTGTTTCTCTGAGATGAACTCTTTGATGGCCATCTCGGCGAGTTGGGAGAAGTCGACGTTGTTTACTGAGGTTTCGTCGGCTACTTCGGCAGCCTTCGTCCTGGCGAGACTTTCGCTCTGGCGACGACCGACTTTTACACCGGAGCTCAGGCCAAGCGGTTGGCGAAGACGTACTCGCGGTTCGCGGCAAAGAAGCTCGGGTCCGGGCTGTCGGTCCACATCAACAAGTCTCGCGAGAAGTCCTCGGGCGGGAAGCCGTGGCCGAAGTCGCACTACTCGTATGGGTACGTGAACGCTTGGGATGCTGACACCGCGAAGCTCCTGGGCGCTCACCTGGCTGCTCGCGAGCCGGAGATCATATTCAATAGAAGTCGATCGCTGCTGTTCCGGCACTGGGAGCTGGGCGGTGGGCAAAAAGCCCTAGGGGCAAGCCTTCACGACCTCCGGAGAGCTAGCGGCTTGTTTCTGGGTCGCGTCATCGCCGTGGAGTTGACTCTGCTCCGGGACCACCTGCGTCACAGCGAGATCGAGACGACGGTGCTTTATACCCGCAGCCCAGCGAACGAGGTCGAGGAGAGCGCCGGCCAGGATTGGCTGGACGTGGTCTAAAGGCCGATCCGGTTATCCCCGATAGGTGGCTAGGGAGGTGAAGTTAAGCATGGTGGCAACGATCTTCTGGTTCATCGGCGGCCTCGCGCTCCTAGCGATAGGTGGGTTTGTCGGAATGCTATTTACCGACTCGGCAGAGCTTCAGGAGTTTAAAGTCGTGAAAGGCCGACAAGAGGCCAAGGAAGAACATGATGCTTTCGTCGCGAAGAACTATCGAGACGTGCCAATTGACGTAGTAGATGACGCCACCGCCCGAAAGGCCGCTTGGCAGATCTATCACCTAGGGTGGAGCGCGGAGGCGGCACGTACAGACCTAAACTGGTGGGACTCGGACACTTACACTTACAGGGACATGCAAGCCTTAGTCATCGAGATCGACCAGGCCGAGCATGCCAAGAAAGTTGGCGCCTGAGGATTCTTTGGCAACTCGCAAGAACAAGTACGACTTGAAGATCGAGGGAAGATCGGTCATCTGGAGGGGTGTCGCCAAGGAACGGCCGCGAGTTGGGAGGAGGATGGCCCAGGGTCGATCGATCACCCCTCGGATGGCCAGATACCTCCCGAACCGTCCCAAGAGACTGAGCACCTTCTTTACGGACTCAACCTGGATCGCCTTTTGCGCAAGGAGTTCAGGGCCGAGCCTTGAGGCGAGCCCGTCCCACAGCCGAACGTCCTTCTGCTTATGCTTGCCGACGAAAAACGGGACAATGAACCGGGCGAAGCGACCCTTCTCACCGTCCGTCATGTCCTTGGACAGGTTCCTCATCGCCGCGCGTTCCCGGAGAAAGTCGCCGAATAGGATCTGAGCTTCCTCATCCTGGCGAAGGTGGCTGCGGGGCGAGCTGAAGCCCGCTCAGACAAGGCCAAACAAGCGGCCTCTTGACTTCATGTCCCAGATCCGAGACAATGCGTCCTGATGAAACCGGCGATTTTCCATCCCAAAGCTCGAGACTCGATCCGGAAATTCCCCGAGGAGGTGCGGAAGGCGCTCGGGAAGGCCCTCTTCGATCTTCAGAGCGGCTTTTCCCTTTCTCTGCCCTTGTCGCGCCCCATGCCTACAGTTGGGAAGGGCGTCGAAGAGCTCCGGGTCAAGGATGGCTCGGGAGCCTATCGCGTCTTCTACCTCTGCAAATCGGCGCGTGGAATTTTCGTCTTCCATGCCTTCGTCAAGAAGACCCAGGCAACGCCCCAACGTCAAATAGAGCTCGGAGCTTTGCGCTTGAAGGAGATGCTCGATGAAGAAAGCTAAGAAAAAACAGCACTACGTCGCACGCAACGCCGAGGAGCTGGCGCAGGTTCTCGGCCTGTCCCCCGCGGATGCCGTTGAGCTCGAGGTCCGGAGCAAGATCAACAACATGATCATTAAGGTCGTCGCTCAGCAGGGGCTGACGCATGCGGCCGTCGCCAAGCTCTCGGGGACCTCGCGGACCAGGATGACGGCGATTTTGAATCGCAACACCCAGGATGTGTCGACCGATCTGATGCTGCGGATTCTGGCGAGTTTGGGGTATCGGGCGAGGATTACGTTCGTGCATGCCGCCTGACGGCTACGGGACGAGGCGGGTTTTGCGCGCGTTCACGCGCTCAACTCGACCTTCAGCTTGATTTTGGCTTTGTTGAGCTGGATCCTGAAGGCAGGCCTTGACCGCCAACGTGGTCGACAGGCCGGCCGTCTTCGCGATCTTCACGGCCAACTCCGGGCTGACGAGATGACGCCCTTTTTCAATGTCACAGAGTGCCGAGCGCGAGATGCCTAGGCGCCGGGCCATTTCGATTTGCGTCACTTCCATGGCTGTCCGGGCGGCACGAAGGAACATCCCGAAGGTCAACGGTCCGGTCTGCTTCGCCAGGACGGCCAAAGCGCGTTTCTCAGTATTCATGCCTGTTTACCTCCACGGCTCGGATGATGGTGACGGTTTCGCCGGCGGTTTTCTCGTAGAAGAGCCCGGCACGCAACCGATTTCCGATGGGGCCAAGTCATTCAATGGTCACATTGCGGTGTGATGCTCGGAGCGGAGGTGCTACTTGAGAATGAAAACGAGAACGGTCCTCTTCTTGGCGACTACAATACTGCTGGTGGGCGACCTGATTGCCTCGAAGTTGTACTGGGGCTATGCGATTATTGCGGGATTTCACGAGATTGAGCCAGGTGATTTCACGGTAGAGAGCCACCGTCACCCGCGGACCGGAGGGACGCCGCACCTTGATTTCACAGTGGCTCA
>JAYVWD010000450.1:0-4326 GCA_043786345.1 Pseudomonadota bacterium | reverse complement strand
TTGAAGCGCGGCGGCCGCGGCGTCTTTATTGCCGAGCGTGAGCGCGTCGCGACGGTCGCGCACGGTCAGGTAAGGATCGACGTAGAGCTTCTTGATGATCGCGAGGTTCGCGAGGAAGATTCCAGCCTGGACGATCAAAACGGGCGGATTGGGAACGAGATTCAACGACGCCATTCAATACCTGCGCAAGGGAATCGATTCTTTGGATCCTAGTCGTATGCGGCGAGTAGGAATAACCCACAAATCGACGACAGACAACTCCCTTTTGCCGAAGGGAGGATCCGGCGAACCCGCCTCGTGGTGATCGCCAACTTATTGAAATTACTAGATTAATCGGGTGGCAAGGCTGATCGGGAAATGATCAGAATTTGTGACCCATGAGGCGCAGGATGCGCTCGAGCTCGGCGGCGGAAAAGTACGAGACTTCGATCTTGCCGCGGCTCGTGTTTCCGGCGATCCGCACCTTGGTGTGCAGGTAGCCGCGCAGGCTTTCCGTGACGTAGCCGAGGTCGGCCTCGTCCTTGATGGCGTTGGGCGTCTTGCCGTCTTTGGCCTTGGGGTCGCGGAAGGTCTTGCAGAGCTGCTCCGTCTGACGGACCGAAAGTCCCTTTCGGATGACCATGTCGCGGGCCCGGAGGATCAGTTTCTTCTCCTCGAGGGAGAGCAAGGCCTTGCCGTGCCCCATAGTCAGGCGACCCTCGACGATGTCGTCCTGGAGCTCGCGCGGCAGGGAGAGCAGCCGGAGGGAGTTGGTCACCGACGACCGCTCCTTCCCTACCCGGTCGGCGCACTGCTCCTGCGTCAGGCCATAGTCTTTGATCAGGGCGGCGTAGGCTTCGGCCTCCTCGATGACGTTGAGGTCTTCACGCTGGATGTTCTCGATCAGGGCCAGGCGGAGCATGTCGTCGCTCGCCTTGTCCTTGATGACGGCCGGAATCGAGTCGAAGCCGGCGAGCTTCGAGGCCCGCCAGCGGCGCTCGCCGGCGATGATTATGTACTTGTTCGGGGAGTCCTCGGACCGGGCGACGACGATCGGCTGCAGCAAGCCGTCCTGCTTGAGGCTCGCGGTCAGCTCCTTTAAGGCCTTCTCGTCGAAGACTTTGCGGGGCTGAAACGGGTTCGACTCGATAGAGCTGATCGGCAGGCGGAGGATCTCGGCCTCCAGATTCGCGGGCCGGGGCGGCATGCCGTTGACGGGGATCGTCCGGTCGGCGGCCGGGGCCGTTCCGCGGCTGCGCGTCGCCGTCGCTTCCGGCGGCGCCTCGTCGTCGTTGATGTTTCCGAGCAGGGAGGAGATCCCTTTTCCAAGGGCGGCGCCGCGGCGCGGCGGAGTTTTGTCGCGGTTCACAGTGCGGTTCCCCATTAGGTGTGATCAGGCTGTCTAGTCGTCTCGCCCCGGCGTTGCTTAGGCAGGACCTTCGTCGGCTTCGCCTCCCCTTCCGAAAGGGTCTGGGGCGAATGTTTGCGGACCAATGCCCGGGCGGTTTCCATGTAGGCGGTCGCCCCGGCGCTATTGATGTCGTAGAGGATGACCGGCTTGCCGTGCGACGGCGCCTCCGAGAGCTTGACGTTGCGCGGAATGACCGTCTCGAAGACTTCGGTGCCGAAGTGGGCGCGGATGTCCTGCTCGACCTGGTGCGAGAGGTTATTCCGGCGGTCGTACATGGTCAGGAGGATGCCTTCCCGCTCGAGCTCCGGGTTCAGGCGCTTCTTGATCAAGGAAATGGTCTTGAGGAGCTGGGAAAGGCCCTCCATGGCGTAGTACTCGCACTGGAGGGGAATCAGCACCGAGTCGGCCGCGGTGAGCGCGTTGACCGTCAAAATGCCCAGCGCTGGCGGGCAGTCGATGACGACGTAGTCATAAAGGTCCCGGACCGGAGCGAGCGCTTCCTTGAGGCGGACCTCCCGGCCGATCGCCGAGACAAGCTCGACTTCGGCGCCGACCAGGTCCTGAACGGACGGAGCCAGGTCGAGGTACTTGAGCTCGGTGTGAAGGATTGCATTTTTGAGCGGCACCTCATCGACGAGGACGTTGTATAGGCTGACTTCGAAGTCCGCGGGGTAGATGCCGAGGCCGCTGCCCGCATTGGCCTGTGGATCCATGTCGATGACAAGGACCCGCTTTTCACCTGCGGCCAGGCAGGCCGCGATATTGATCGCCGACGTCGTTTTGCCGACGCCGCCTTTCTGGTTGGACACAGCAATCACTCGAGCCATCGGTGTCTCCGCCTTTGTATCCTGCACTAGGAACTGCGTTTACGGGAAAGAGCCGCGACTATAACAGCGGTCCTACGGGATGCAAAGGCGCGACGATCACGCGGCGTCGATTCGCGCTCTTTCCAATGTTCCACGTGGAACATCGGGCCAGTCGGGCTCGAATGTTCCACGTGGAACATCATTTATGGCCGGCTTCCAGGCCGATGTTCCACGTGGGACATCGCCAACCGGGGGCTTCGTCGCCAATGTTCCACGTGGAACATCGGTGCGGGCCCTTCTCGCTGATTTCGTCACCATTACCTCCCCTTTTCAGGTTTTTGCCATCCCAAACGCCCCGATGGGGCACCAAAGCACCAAAAATGGTGCGCGAGCGTGAAAATGGCGGCAAAATCTGGTTCTAGAACAGCTTTTTCGAGGAAAATCGTCTGAAAGCGGTCCAAATCGACCAAATGGGCGCCCATTTAGTCGATTTCGACCACTTTCAAAGTCTCATGGAGCGTTCTTGGGGGCTGGGGGTGTTCCACGTGGAACAAAAAGAAAAGCACGCTCCGAGGGGAGCGTGCTCTCTGTGCGGCGAACCGATGCCCGCGCCGTTAGGCGTGAACCCGGACTGGTCTCACTTAACGGTCCACATAATCGCGATGACGAAGCCGAGGAGCGCCTGGAATTCCATGAACACGAGGCCGAGGATGAACGGCTGGAAAAGCGCGTCCTTGGCGTTCGGGTTGCGGGCGATGCCTTCGACCGTGGAGCTCGCCGTACGACCTTGCGCGGAGGCAGCGCCGAAGGCCGCCAGACCGATCGCGAGACCGGCGCCGATTGGGGCCATGCTGCCGCCGCCGCCGACATGGCCTGCGGCGTCTTGCGCGAAGGCCATCGAGCTCAGCAAAAGGCCACTCGTCGCTCCCACTGCTCTAACGATGAAACTTTTCATGAACCCATACTCCACTCAAAAGTGCCAGAGAGAGAAAAACGCACATCAATGATCGTGCGAGATCGCCATAGAAATATAGATGCCGGATAGCAGCGTAAACACGAAGCTTTGCACGACCGCCACCAGCAGGCCGAAGAACATCAGGAGCGCCGGCAGGACGATGTAGCTCAAGCTGGTGAAGACGCCGAGCAGCGTGTGGTCGCCGAAGATGTTGCCCATCAAACGCAGGCCGAGCGAGAGCGGCCGCGAGAGGTGAGAGACGATCTCGATGCAGAAATAGAGCGGCGCGATGAAGGCGACCGGCCCGAGGAAGTGCTTGATGTAGCCGCCCTTGTGCTCTTTCCAGCCGGCGAAGTTGTAGACGAGGAACACGATCGCGCCCATGGCGACGTTGGTGTCCATGCTCTCGGTCGCCGGGGGAAAGCCCGGAATCAGGCCCGTGAGGTTGCAGGTCAGGATGAAGAGAAAGAGCGATGCAAGGAACGGGAAGAAGTTCCGGTAGGCCGCGCCGCAGTTGTCGCGCGCGATCCCGAGGACGAACTCGAGGGCACCCTCGACGATAAATCGCAATGAAAACGATGGTTTAGGCGCAACATCCGCGCCATCGCGGGCGACGCTGCTTTGGAAGTAAAAGCCGATCAGGAGGAGGATGACGGTCGCAAAAAGCGCCCCGATGGTCGGAACCCACATCTCTTCGAGATGCAGGTGCTCGGCGATGATGCCGTAGAACGAGATCGTGTGCGGAATCCCGCCGCCTTCACTGGCGTGCGCGACCGAGGAGAATCCGAGAATCCCAAGCAACAATGTCCGTGCACAGCATGTCGGTCTCAAGGCGTCGAATCCTCTGCATCTTCCGCGGGTACCAGAGCTAACGGGGTTTCTACCTATCGCAGATCGCCGTCCAAGAATAGAGAAAAATTCCGGCGGGGACGGACCACCAACGCGAGGCAAAACACCGCCAACCCCACTAACGCACCGGCTACGAGCCACACCGGCGAAAGCGAGTACGGCACCAGCGCGATGTAGAGGGCGCCGGCGACCACGAAGAGGCGCCCGCAGCAGAGCGCGAAGACGACGCCCCTCCCTCGCTGCGTCCCGGAATCGAGCAGCGAGCGCACCATCATCGCCAACACGAGGCCGTCCAGGAGGATGACGGCGGCGCCGAAAAAAAATGC
>JAYVWD010000449.1:0-8327 GCA_043786345.1 Pseudomonadota bacterium | reverse complement strand
GCGTAGGCCTGCTCCTCGAGCTCGGCGCCCTTCGCCGCGATCTCGGCGCGCTTGATCATCACCGAGCTGCCGCCGAGCGAGAGCGCGACGCGGCGGCCGCGGGGCGAGATCTTGAGTTTCTTGAGGAGCTCGCCGAGCACCTTCTCGACCGCCTCCGGCTGCTGCAGGACGCCGTCGACGACGGCGCCCGCGGGCAGGAGCTCCAGGCCGATCGCACTCAGCTTTTTTTGTTTAGAACCGGTCAGCTCGACCACCTTTATGGCGGACGAGCCGATATCGAGGGCGATGAGCGGCCGGCTGAACAACGGTGTTCTCGACTCTAAGAAACGGGTTTACGAAGGGAAAGGCGAAAGCACGGGGAAAAAACGGGATGGCGTGGAGGTCTTGAGCCCTATCGTCTCAAAGGCCGAGGGGGGGCGTCAACGCGCGGACGGCGCCCCGGTGACGGCGTCAAATTGTTGGCGTGCAAGGACTCTCGGGAATCACTTCTTGGCGTCGAGGAAGCGCTTGAGCGCGGCTTCCAGGCCCGGCGCGGGCTTGGGGCTCGCCGCCGCGCTCGCGTCTTTGAAAAGTTGCCCGAGTTTTCCCTTGGCTTTCGCGGCCTCGGTTTCGGCGCCGGGGCCGCCGCGCGGCTCGAACCAGCCGCAGAAGTTGCCCTGGTTTTTTTCCTTCACCCACTCGGCCTGGTCCTCGCGGCACTCATGGTGGGCCCCCGGGTCAAAGTGGCGGCAGTTGAGGCAGACTTTGGCGTCGGCGTGGCACGACGGGCACTCATCCCGGCGGCCGAGGGGTGGGTCGACGGCCCAGACCTGTCGACAATTGTGGCAGTAAAGCGTCAGCTGCTTCATTTCGTTCGACTCTCCCGCGCTTTTTGGTTGGCATACCAAGGGGTTGGCGGTAGCATGAGGCTCAGCTTAAAGGAGGGTTTCGCTTTGCTCTACAACAACATTCTGGAAACGATCGGCCGGACCCCCCTGGTCAAGCTCAACCGCATCGGGGCGAGCCTCGAGTGCAATATTTACGCAAAGTGCGAATATTTCAATCCGGGCGGCTCCGTCAAGGACCGGATCGGTTACCAGATGGTCGCCGACGCCGAGAAAAGCGGCCGGATCAAGCCGGGCGACACGCTGATCGAGCCGACCAGCGGCAACACCGGCATCGGCCTGGCGCTGGCCGGCGCGATCAAGGGTTACCGCGTCATCATCACGATGCCGGAGAAAATGTCCCGCGAAAAGCAGGTGATCCTCGAGGCGCTCGGCGCCGAGATCATCCGCACCCCGACCGAGGCCGCCTTCGACGCGCCCGAGTCGCACATCGGCGTGGCGAAAAAGCTGCAAAAAGAGCTGCCGAATGCCCACATCCTCGACCAATACTCCAACCCGTCCAACCCGAACATCCACTACTCGGCGACCGGCCAGGAGATCCTCGACGACCTCAAGGGCAAGGTCGACATGGTCGTGGTGGGCGCCGGGACTGGCGGCACCATCACCGGCGTCGCCCGCCGCCTCAAGGAAGCCAACCCGGCCTGCCTCGTCGTCGGCGCCGACCCCTATGGCTCGATCCTCGCCGGCGAGGGCGCGATCGCGAGCTACAAAGTCGAAGGCATCGGCTACGACTTCATCCCCGACGTGCTCGACCGGAAGCTCGTCGACACCTGGGTCAAGACGGCCGACCGCGAATCCTTCCAGCTCTCACGCCGGCTCATCCGCGAAGAGGGCCTCCTCTGCGGCGGCTCCTCCGGCTCGGCGCTCTATGCCGCGCTCAAAGAGGCGAAGAAGCTCAAAAAAGGCCAGAATTGCGTCGTCCTGCTCGCCGACGGCGTCCGCAACTACATGTCGAAGTTCATCGACGACAAGTGGATGCGCGACAACCGCTTCACCGGCGTCGAGCCGATCGAGGGCGCGGTCGGCCGCCTCCTCGGCAACACCAAACCCCAGCTCGTGTCGCTCCGGCACACCGCCACGGTCGCCGACGCCATCACGTTGATGACGCAAAAAGGCATCTCCCAGATCCCGATCACCCACGCCGACGCGCTCATCGGGATGGTGAAGGAGGACGATATCCTCCAGTACCTTTCGACCGGCGAGGTCCTGACCTCGTCCAATATCCAGGACGTCATGGACCGGACGGTGCCGACCGTCGAGGAAACCACGCCGATCAGCGCCCTCCAGGAGATGCTGATGTACGCGTCCTGCGCCGTCGTCATCGACAACCAGCGGCGCCCGAAGCACATCCTCACCAAGATCGACCTGGTCGACTGGATGTGCAAGAACCTCTCGAACCAGATCCGCCGCTGAGGCCCGCTGACCGGCGCGCCCGACCCCGGGCTCGAAGCGAGGACGGCGTTGTGGAGCGTGCCCGCGAAGAGGCGCATGCACGCCGGGGTCTTCGGGAACTCCGCGGGCTGCGTCGGCGACTGGACGTAGCGCCATTCCTCGAGAAAGCGCGACTGGCTCGACTCGTTGAACTCCCAACCGACGTTGGCGGAAGCGCCTTTCCGGCACGGCCGAGCTTGAGCTTCACCGTCGTCTTGTTCTGGAACGAAAAGCTCTGCTCGAGGCTCGAACGCGTCGTCAGGTAATACTGCAGGTGACGCGCGCCGTAGCTGATGCTCGACACGTACTTGTCGCCGCATTCCCGCCTCGTGAGGGGAAGATGATAACGGGACGGCCACCGGTTAACGCGGCGCTTCCCTCATGTTACCGCGGCTTTGAGCCGAGGCCGCCCTGTCGCGCACTCCGGACGACCCGGCCTCCGGCTAGGCGCCGGAGAAGACACCTGGCTTCCCGATTTCTTGGGGAAACCACCAAGCTCAGTCGCCGAAGAGAAAACCGAAGTACGCCGCCGGCGGCACCTCGGCCTCCATGGCCCGCCCGCATTTTCCGCAGGGCGGCGCCCCGAAGGTCGAGCGCGGGCTCACCGTCGCGCTTTCGAGCAGCACCGTCGCGGAATGCCGGCAGGCCGGGCACTTGAGCGGCGCGTGGAACGAGGTGATCTTGCCGCCGCGCGCGAGCTCGGGCTGGCGGTTCACGGCCTCGATGAAGTACACGGAGCAGCCGCGGAACTCGTAGTCCGCGCGCCGCGCGACGCTGTTGAGGAGCGTCGCCCAGAGCGCCTCGCCCGCGGGGTTGACGCGGTTCACGCCGGCCATGTCGAAGACCACGTGCTTTCTGACGAGCTCGGCGTCGAGCGCCCGCAGGGACTCGCTCGAGCGCTCGCTCAAGGCCCCGAAGAGGTGCGCGACGACGGTCGCGCCGTCAGCTTTTTCCAGCTCGAATTTCATTTTGGCTTGGTCTCCCCGCCGTCTTTGCGCAGTGCGAACTTCCACAAGAGCCGCTGGGCCGTGATGAAGTCGCCGTTCAGGCTCCGGAACCTCAGGGCCAGCTCCTCGGCGCAGGTGCGATAGAACCTGAGCTCCAGGTCGGGGCCCTTGCGCTCGAGGAAGCGGTGGAAGTCCTCCGCATCGAGCTCGAAGAGCGAGCAGGCCGTCTCCGCCGCGACGGTGGCCGACCGCGGCGCCGAGTCGAAGAGGCTGAATTCACCGAAGTGCGCGCCCTCGTCGAGGGTCGCGAGGCGCGCCATGTTGCTCGTGCCCTGGTCCGACTTATACACCGAAACGCGCCCTGAAAGCAGGATGAACATGCCGCGCGTCGGCTCGCCCTCGATCACCGCGTAGGCCCAGGCCTTGAGCAGGACGACACGGCCGATCGTCGCCAGCTCGGCGAGCTCGGCCTCGGAAAAACGCGCGAAGAGCGAGATGCCCGCGAGGATCTTGGCGCCCTTGCCGGGGTCGAGGGGCGGGTTGTCCAGCATGGTCTCGGCCGCTTGCCGCGCGTGGGACACGTCAGGCCACCATGCCCGCGAAGGCGGCGGGCGCCTCGTCGCCGCCGGTGCCGGCGGCGGCCGCCGCGTCGGCCTCGGTCTTGCCGAAGATCAGGTCGTTCACGTCGAGCAGGTTGATGAAGCCGTTGTTGGCGAGCGCGCGGATGCGCCCGAGCACCTTCATCTCGACGAGGCGATAGGACTGGTCGTCCACCGCCCGCATGTTTTCCAGGTCCTCGATCCAGCTGTCCGACAGCTCGTCGGGCGCCTTCGAGAGCACCAGGACGCGGATGTGCTCGCGCGCCCCGGCCAGGAACGTCAGCAGGTCCTCGCGCTCCATGCCGAGGATGATCTCGAGCAGGTGCCCGTCGCGGAGGTAGGGCATGATCTCCGCCGTCACGAGGCGGAGTTTGATGCCGCGCGCCGCGTCGACGTTCGTCTGCATCAGGTTCTGCATCAGCGCCCGCTGCTCCCCGAGCTCCGCTTTTTCCAGGAGGTCCAGGAGGATATCGCTCGTGCGCAGGTGCTCGGTGTCGAACTCGGGGCGCGACGTGACCTTCTTGTGCAGGGCCTTCGCCACGTTCGACAGGTATTCCTTCGGGATCGCGTCGGCGCGGCAGAGCTCGCGCATCAGGAAGACCTTCCCCTCGCCCTGGTACATCTCGAAGACGGCGCGGCGCCGCTTGTGGTCGAGCTGCGTCAGCACGATGCTCTGGACCTGCGGCTTTTCCTCGGCGATCAGGTTGAAGATCTGGGTGGCGTCGAGCTTGAGCAGGAAGTCGAACTTGTCCATCTGCTTGCGCGTGAGCACGCGGATTTCGTTCGCCGTGACGCGCGTCTTGAGCTTCGTCAGGAGCTTGAGCTCGTCGTCGGGCGTGAAGGCGAACTCGGACTTGTGGTAGTATTCGCTCAGCTCGAACAGGTCGCGCTGCAGGTTCGGGTCGGCGAGCAGCTCGAAGACGACCAGGTGCCCGAAGATGTGGACGTACCGCGCCGTCTCCTCGATCCCCTCTTCCTGCAGCAGGCGCGTGAACGTCTCTTTGGCGACGCGCGGGGAGGCCAGGAAGCCGCGCACCAGCTCGTCCTTCAGCTCCTCCACCCTCATACGGTTGCCGAGGTCCTTGCGGGCCTCGTCGCTCATCCCGCCGCCCGCCGCCTTCACGGGGCCGCGCTCGCCGTCGCCGGCGGTCGGCCGTTGGCCGCCGGCCGCCTCGACCATGAGGCGCGCGTCGCGCGAGGCCGCGGCGAAGCGCGCCACGAGGACGGCGATCAGGGCGATCACCGCCAACGCCAGCCCGCCGCCGAGCGCGAGCTCGCCGGTCGAAAACTCGTCGCCCCGGCTGCTCGTGGTCTTCGCCTCGGAGGCATTGGTCGCATTCGGGTTGGTGACGATCTCCTTCGTGCTCGCCAGCTCCTTTACGACGCGGAGCGTCTGGCGGAGCTGCTCCAGGCCGAAGGGGTCCTTCGACTGCTTGGCGACGCGCTCCTGTTTTTTCGCGTGCGACTCGGGAAACGGCGTCGCCGAAAGCTCGACGTTGACCGGCGCCGCGAAGCGCGTCCTTGCCTTGAGGACGCTCAGGATCCGGTTGCGCGTCTCGGCCGGCAGCGCGTCGTCCACGGCGACGTCGATGTCGGCGCCCTCCACCTTGAGGATCGCATTGCCGGCCTTGTCCCGGACCTGGGATTCCGGGGCGAGCGCCGCGGCTTCGTCGGGCGTGACCAGCTTGCCGTCGACGGCGATCTGCGACAGCACGCACTCCTCGGGGCAGTAGGTATCGATCACCTTGTCGACGGCCTGGCCGAGGTGCCGCTGGAGCTGGCGCTTGAGCTGCTCCTCGAGGGCGGCGGACTGGCCGATCTGGGGGAGCGTCACCGGCTTGAAGACGACGTCGACGCCGGCGCCGCCGAGGGTCGCGAGGTTGTTACGCAAAAGACTCGCCAGCCGGTCGCGGTTGACGGCGGACACGCGGTCGTCGATCTGGACGTCGACTTGGACCTTGGCGACGAAGCTGTTGCCGCCCGTGTCCTCGCCCATGACGCCTTCGAAGCCCAGGTCATCGCCCTCGCCGAGCGCCTCGTCGACGTCCACCTTGACGTCGATCAGCAGGCACGATTCCTTGCAGTATTCCGTGAGGAGCGGCGCGAGCTTGGCGCGGATCTCGCGCTCCGTCCCGCCGCGCAGCTTTTCGTGCGCGGCCGGCGCGAGGCCGAGCGACAGCGCCGCGGCGGTCAGCAGACCGACGCACGGGACCTTCGCATTTAGGGCGCGCGAACGCATGAGTTTCCTGGGCTGCGGGCTGTCGCTGGGGTGATTCCTGCCTCTCCCTGATCGGCAGCCTGAACACGGGCTTAACGCGGCAAAAACTGCCGGGTGGCGGGCCCGCCGGCGGGTCCGGCGAAAAGCTCCAGCGCCGCGACACCGGCCAATGCCTACGCACTTTTTCAAGCGGCAACAGAAATAAAACCAAGGTAAATCATATTGTTATACGAACAACGCGCAAGGAATGAAACTTGCTTTTCCGAAGAGGTCATCGATTAATTTGCAACAGGATACAAGCCATGCGCACCACCGCACGCCTCGGGCTCGTGACGATGTCGCTCCTTCCGCTCGCCGCCGCCTGCGGCCCGAAGAGCGACGCCGAAAAGGCGTATGCCCAGCTGCACAGCGACTCGGGCGTCGACGGCAAATCCTTCGAGGAGATCATCGGCGACGTGCGCACGCTGTCGACCAAGTACCCGAACCTGACCGAAGTGATCGAGTACGGCAGCTCGACGGAAGGCCGGAAGCTCACGATCATGAAGATCTGGGACAAGCAGCTCACCGTCGCCGGCAGGCGCCCGGCGGTGCTGATCTCCGAAGGCATCCACGGCAACGAGTACTTAAACATCTCCGACCGCCTCCCGCGCGAGTTCATCGAGGGCCAAGCGTCAGACTCGGGCTTCAAGAAGTTCCTCGCCAAGGGCGGCATCCTCTACGTCGTGCCGATCCTGAATCCCGACGGCTACACGGCGCGCCAGCGCGAGAACGGCCGCGGCCAGGACCTTAACCGCAACTTCAGCATCAAGGCCGCCGGCAACCAGGGCTTCTCCGAGCCGGAGACCAAGGGCATCACGACTTATATGGCGAAAGAGGCCCAGGCCACCGGCTTCAGCCTTGAGGCGTCGATGGAGTACCACTGCTGCATCGGCGGTCTGATCCACCCCTGGGCCTACACCGCCAGCCCCCTGCCGAAGGAGACGATGGACCGCCACGTCGAGGTCGGCGAGAAGATGAAGTCGATCTTCGGCTACCAGTACGGCACCGTGCGCGAGATCGTCGGCTACGACGCGATCGGCGGCTCGGACGACTACTACCTCGAGACTTACGGCCGCCGCGCGTTCTCCTTCGAGGGCGCCGAAGGCAGCGAGTTCCGCAACCTCTCGAAGCACGTCGACATGTGGAACTTCGTCTTCGACCTGGCCGTCGCCTCGTCGAACACCACGGTCGGCCCGGGCGGGCAGCCCGGCACGCAGCCCGGCACCCAACCGGCCAATCCGCCGGCGGCCACCGGCCCGAGCACCGACCTCTTCCTCGCCGTCGAAAAAGACACCAGCGACCAGCTGTCGCTCCTCGGCGCCGCCGCCGACGCCTTCGACGGCTTCTACGTCTGCATGGGCGGCGCCGTCGCCTGCCTCGACCCGAACGGCACGGCGACGAGGATCGCCACGACCCAGGTCCTCGCGAGCAACGGCCGCCGGATCTTCCGCACCAGCGAGTCCTTCGCCGCCCAGACCCAGAACGCAGTCACCCTGATCGCCACCAAGGGCGGCAAGATCGACGCGGCGTCGGTCACCCGCGCCGTCACGATCAACAAGAAGTGAGGCACCCCCGCGGTCAGGAGCCCTTGAGCGCGCCCTCGATCGCCTTCGACAGGTCCGCTTCCTCGTGGCTCTTCACCTTCCGCCCATTGAGGAAGATGGTCGGCGTGCCGTTGACGCCGACCCGGTCGCCCTCGAGCCGCGCCTTGGCGACGCGCTGGTCGGGCTCGCTCGTCGAGAGGCAGGCGACGAAGGCTTTGTCGTCCAGCTTGAGCTCCTTGGCGAGCTTTTGCGGGGAGTCCTTGTCGAGGGTCTTCTGCTGCGCGTAGGCTAGGTCGTGGTACTCGTAGTACTTGCCTTGCTTTTCGGCGCAGTACGCGCCGTGCGCGACGATGGTCGAGATGCCCGACTGGTTGATCGGGAAGTCCATGAAGACCAGGTTCACCTGGCCGTCGAACTTCTTCAGGATCTTATCGATGTCCGAGGCAGCGGCGCGGCAGTGCGGGCACTGGTAGTCGGCGAACTCGACGATCGTCAGCTTCGCGTCCTTCTTGCCCTTGACCGGGTAGCCCAGGGAGTCGATCTTGACGAACGGCGCCTCGGGCGAGGCGGCGAGGACCTTGGCCGTGCCGTCCTTCTTGAGCTTCGCGATGAGCGCGTCGCGCGCCTTCTTCTTCTGCTCGCCCTTGAGGAGCGTCTTGATGTCG
>JAYVWD010000448.1:0-3287 GCA_043786345.1 Pseudomonadota bacterium | reverse complement strand
GCGCGGCGAATACGAGCGCACGCTCGCGAGCCTGCCCGCCTCCGGCGAGCTGACGACGACGCCGTGGTCCGACACCTATTGGCTGAGCGACGAGCGCCCCGACTTCCTCTGGACCCAGGAGCGCCCGGCCTTTACGGGCTACTTCGCGCGCCTCGGCGCCCTCTATGAGCTCTCGCAAACCGGCGAAAACTACCCCGAGCCCCTCTGATCCCGCTGGATTTCCTCCGCTTTTGTGGCAACAATAAGCAAAACGGAGGACAATCCCAATGAGCGCCACGACGGTAACCCGACGGTTCCTATTCCTTTCCTTGTGCACGGCGGCCGCTGCCGGCTGCCGGACGACCGGCGGCGCCAACGGCGGCTCCGGCGGCGGCGGCACGGTCAAGGACCTGCCGGGCTTCCTGCTCCCGCAGGAAGTCACCCAGTACAAGGGCCGCACCGAGACCGAGCTGGCGGAGTGGTTCGCCAACGGCACCGCGCCCGAGGCGATCCCGTCGGGCTACGGCACCGGCATCCACATCATCCCGCCGTCGAGCCAGGCGAAGGTGCCCGAGTCCCTGCGCGTCGTGACCAAGACCCTGTGGAAGGGCAAGTGGTTCAACGCCGCGGGCGGCGTGATGCGCGACGACACGCTCGGCCCCGACATCGGCGTGCGCGCGATCCTGAGCATCGAGACCCTGGGCGACGCGCTCCGGCGCCACAACTTCAGCACGGACGGCGCGGCGCTGGTCGACGACAAGCCGTCGCTCATCACCGACTATGCGGCGACCGAGTACTCGGGCCTGCTGTCGGGCCTCGTCCAGTCGACCAAGGGCTGGGTCGACGAGTTCCGCGTCGTCACCGGCGGCGCCAAGCCGATCCTCCTCGGCCGCTCGACTTACAACGGGAAATTCTGGGGCTACGTCGTCCTGCAGCTCGACCCGTCGACCGGCACGAACGCCGTCGCGATCCCCGCGAACCCGACGCGCGAAGACATCAAGAAGATGACGGTCGACCAGTGGGAGGCGCTCTTCAAGCGCGGCAAGGCCGACGCCTCGCTGATCCCGACGAGCGACCACCCGGGCGTGACGCTCAAGGGCGCCGGCTTTCCGCTGATCTTCCAGACCGCGACGTTCCTAAACGGCGCCGCCAACCAGATCTGGAACGGCAAGAACTTCACGACCGAAGACGGCAAGACGACCCTCAAGAACCAGTTCGTCCAAGGCGCGGGCGGCATCCAGCTCCTCGACGCGAACGTGGTAATGGACAAGAGCCGGTACGACGACCAGGACGTCATCCTGCTCGACTACAAGGCCGCGGGCGTCCCCGGCGTCGAAGCCGTGCGCGACGAGGTCCGCCTCGTCGGCGAAACCATCGAGAACGGTCAGCGCCGCCGGCTCTACCTCGGCCCGACGTACCTCAACGCGGAAGACCTCGGCATCGCCGGGATGTTCGTCAAGCGGTTCGAGCGCGTGCCATTCCTGTGGTTCTCGCTCGAATTCACCGACACGCCCTGAGTCAGCGCTTCATCGGAGCGAGCGCCGCCGCGAACCGGGCGCGCGCCCGCGCCGTGAGGCTCTGCGTCAACGTCGCCTTCACGCCGACGACGGTACCGCTCAGGGACTCCGCGCCCTTCGCCAGCGTGTAAGTCGGGGGGGTGGCGGCATCGGTGTAGGTGACGACCCCGGTCCAGTCGTTGTAGGTCACGGCGAGCTTGCCGCCTGCATACCACGGACTGCCCTTGCCGCCCTTGGACTTGAGGCCGCTGCTCAGGAGCTTCGAATAGGTCTCGGAATCGACGACCTTTTCGGCTTGGCCGGTGACCGTCGTCGTCGTCTTCGCGTCGCTTCGGTCGGAGTGGACGCAGTCGGTGGTGTCGACCCAAAAGGTCCCGTCGAACTTGTCCGTGCACGCATCCATCGCCACCGTCGCCTGAGCGGAGGTCGAGTGGCTCACGTACTTGACGTTGACCTGCGTGGTGCCGATGGTAGCGGCGGAGGCAAACTCGAAGCTGAGCTCCGTGTTGGTGAGGATGCTGCGGGTTTCGCCCTTCTCGCACAGGTGGTCGAGCTTGCCGTCGGCCGAGATTTCCTTGAAGGTCTTCCCGTCGAATTGCGCGAAGTCTTCGCCCGGACAGCCGGCGCCGAAGGCGAGGTGCATCGTGGCGTTCGCGACGGTCAGCGTCGCATCGGGCTGGGATTTAAGGTCGTCGGAGGCGCTCAGGCAGGCCTTGAGATCGAGGGTGGCCACGATCGCGAGGGACGTTTTGCCGGACTTCACCTTGACGGCGTTTAGCGCGTCCTCAAAGCATTTGGAGCTCCCCGTCGCCGGCGTCGTGTCATCGGGGGTGTCGTCCATGAGGGAGCTGTCGGTCTCGATGGTGGATTTGGCGGTCTCCTTGTCCAGCGGCTTGATGTTGGCGCCCGGGGCGACGTCGGCGGGCGCGAGGAACGCGGCGGCGGAGACCTCGGCTTTGACGTCGCCCTTGCTATCGTCCTTCCCGCACGCGGACGCAAAGGGCAGGGACAAGACGATGAGCGCCAGTTGCTTCTTCATGGGCAGGGGCCTCCGGGCCGGGGGGGGGTGTTTTTGGTATTTTACAGCACTTTGGGAAAAAAAAGGTCAGGGGCGGCAAGCCCCTGACATCGTCCGCGGTTCCGCGGCTCCGTGGTGCGGCACCCCTGGAATTCGTTAGTTGAAGTTCTCGATGAAGGTCCAGGTCATCTCGCGGCTCTCCTCGAGCAGATCGTCATAACCAGCGCGGGTCCGGAACTTGTTGTGCGACAACTCGATGGCCGTCGCGATCGTCTTCTTCTGCCAGTAGTAGTAGTCCGCCGACGAGCCCTGGGCGATATAGATCGTCGAGGCGATGTCGCCGTGCTCGAAGCCGTTGTCGCTGGCCATACGGGTCGTCAGATCGTCCATCCGGGTGTAGTCGGCCGGGGCGACGTGGCTGTAGGTGTAAGCCCAGGGGAACATGACCATCGAGGCGGCGTCGTGGAAGTCCATCGAGCCGGCGATGGCGTGGGCATTGGTGTAGGCCATGACGTCCTTGATCGCGCGCGGGGGCGCACGGCTCGTCTGCTCCGGCCACGGATACGCGCGGTTCGGGTCGACGCCGTCGTTTTCCCGGGTTTGCGCGACGTAGCTGTCGACGCAGACGGCGGGGACGATGTGGATCGTGTGGTCGTCGACCATCTTGGTGATGCGGGCGTCCGTGCCGTACTTGGTGAGCAGCTCATTGGCCAGGCCGAGGACGACGTCGACCGTCGCCGTCTCGTTGCCGTGCGTCGCGGCCGTGATCATCA
>JAYVWD010000447.1:0-2762 GCA_043786345.1 Pseudomonadota bacterium | reverse complement strand
CCCTCGCCGGAACTGCGTCCGCCTATGAAAAGGCGACGGAGGGCGGCGAGGTCGTCATGAACAAGCTCTTTCCGAAGAAGGGGAAGGTCGAGCTCGACGCCCGCTTCGGCTACGTACTCAACTCCTCGTTCGTCCAGACGTATATGGCGAACGCCAGCCTGACCTATTTCTTCTCCGAAGAGTGGGGCCTGAACTTCGACGGCAACTACGCCGTCACCTCGGACAAGCCCGAGCGCACTTGCATCGAGACCTTCTACAACGATCCCAACTTCGCCGTCCCGAACGAGTGCGGCACCGACGACCCGGCGACCCTGGACGACCAGAAGGACGCCAACTGGGGCCCCGCCTACATGGGCGTCCGCCAGCTCAAAATCGTCGCCTCGGCCAACATGATCTGGAACCCGATCTACGGCAAACAGATCGTCCTGCTCTCGGCCACCAACTACTTCGACTTCTTCGTCGGGTTCGGCGGCGGCGTCGCGATCTCGGACTACTTTCCAAAGACGACCGCCGTCAAAGACAGCCCGGACAAGAACGCCCGTGGCACCTTCTATTGCACCAACGCCGACAAGACCGCGGGCAAGTGCACGGCCGCCGACGCCGCGAAAAACCCCGGTACCACCCAGATCGCCAACACCGGCCTCGACGGCCGCCCGCTCCCGGAATCGCAGACGAACGTGCTCATCCACCTGAGCCTCGGCCAGAAATTCCATTTCCTCAAGCGCTTCCTGCTCACGGCCGGCCTCGAGAACTACACGCTGGTCGGCACGCCGGGCGGCTTCGACAACTTCTTCACGCTCGTCGGCGGCCTCGGCGTCCGGTTCTGAGCGTGTGAACGAAAGAATGCCTCCCCAATGAAAGGGTCATCGATGTTTCTTCGCTCCGCTTTGGTCCTCGGTCTTTTGTCTGCCGCCGCGTGCAAAACCGGCGCCTCCGGCGGCAACGCCTCCGTCAAGGACATCGAGTCCATCAAGAAGGTGAGCCTCGTCCAGGGCAATGACGCCTCCGGCAATGCCGTCGCCTTCATCACCTGCGCCGAAGGCTTCATCGACAAGCAAGCCAAGAAGGCCGACTTCGCGGTGCCTTGGAACAAGGTCGTCAACCTCTCCTACGGCGAGCTCGAGAAGATCTACTGCACCGAGCCCGAGGGCGGCAGCATCGTCGTCGGTCCCGGCGGCGCCCCAGGTGGCACGTCCGGCGGCGCGACGGGCGATTTCACGGCGCTCGACACGCTCCAATGCAAACAGGCCGAGGGCGTCGACCTGCCGAACATCGCCGAGGTCAAACGCGTCAACGTCCCCGCGAGCGTCACCGACACCTACGACCGCTGCGTCATGTTCGGCTTCGAATTCGAGCGGATGCTGACCAAGCTCACGATCATCAAGAAGGCGCTGGTCGACAAAAAAGTCCGCGTCTTCGCCGTCAACGAAGACAAGTTCGCCTACGACGACGCCGCCAAGAAGCTCACCGTCCCGCTCCAGATCAAGGACAAGCTCGACAAGCTCCTCGAAGCCGTCCTCCCGATCCTCGGCGGCTCGGCCCTCAAAACCAAGACCTTCCCCTCGAACAAGGGCCTGATCTTCAACGTCAAGGCCGGCGGCGCCTGCTTCAACGACGCCGTGGCCTACTGCAAGTCCCTCGGCGAGCCCTGGGTGCTGCCGACGACGCAACAGCTCGCGACCGTGGCGCCGGACCTCAACGGCAGCGTCATCGGGCAGCTCACCGCCAATACGAACGGCAACTACACGTACATCTGGGTCAAGGTCGACGGCAACACCAACGCCTACGCCATCCCACCGTTCAGCGGCGGCGGCGCCAACTACAGTCAGTGCGACATGAGCTGCTTCTGCGTGCTCGACGCGACCAACTGAAAGTCTGTCGAGAAATGGTCGGATGCTAGGCGCCGACCAGGGGCCCCGCGAGCCGGCGAGGGGGGGAGGAAACCGGAGTCCCCCGCCCCCGCTGCGAGTCTCGCGGGGACCCCTGAGTCTCGCGGGGACCCCTGTCGCGTAAATGAGTGCCGCGATGGTCGGCAACGACGCAGACGGCCATTTCTCGACAGACTTTGAGCCCTCAGGCCGACGAGGCCGGCGACCTCGTACGGGCGGAGGGCTGCTCGTTGAATTCAAAGAGTTGTAGGCGGCGCATCCGGTCCTCACGCCCCGATCTGGGGTGAGGGTTTCTCGGAGCGGCCCCGCAGAATGTTGAAAGATCCTGCAAAAATAGTCAAAAGGCCAGTGATAACGGGCCTTTGGGCTCTGGATTCAGAACGGGATGTCGTCGAGTCCGGGGGTTTCGGGGCCGCCGAATGCGCTGGCATCGCCGGCGCCAAGGTCGGACTCGTAGCCAGCGCCGCCGCCGCCGCCGCCAGCGCCTGCGCCGCCGCCGCCGTTGCTGCGATTGCCGCCGCCTGCGCCGCCGTAGTTGCCGTTGTTGGTGTTGCTACGGCCACCGCCACCGCCACCGCCGGACGCGCCAGCGCCGCCGGCATCCTGCGCCTGCACTTCGCCTGGCCGCGCGCCCGCATGGGCCGAGCCGCCGATGAACTGCACGTTATTGGCGATGATCTCGGTCACGTAACGCTTCTGACCGGTTTTCTGGTCTTCCCACGAGCGCGTCGCGAGGCGCCCTTCGACGAGGACGCTGCGGCCCTTGGCGAGGTACTTGGCGCAGTTTTCTGCCTGCTTGCTCCAGACGACGACGCGGTGCCATTCCGTCTTTTCCTGGCGTTGCCCGTCGGCGCCCGTGAAGAAGTCCGTGGT
>JAYVWD010000446.1:0-9134 GCA_043786345.1 Pseudomonadota bacterium | reverse complement strand
ACGCAGGAAATCAGGATGCGGCGGTCGACGCCCCCGCGGGTCGCGTCGCTGGCGTTGTTGACCAGATTGAGGAGGATCTGCGTGATCTCCGACATCCGGCAGCTCACCTGCACCTCGCTGGCGACCGCGCCGACCTCGAGCTGCACCCCCTGGTGTTGCATCGTCGACTGGCAGATGTCCAGGAGGTCCTCGATCATGGTCTTCGGCTCCACCAGTTTTGGCGCGTCGTCGCCCGAATCGCGGGCGTAAGTCAGCAGACTCCGGACCACCTTGGTGATGCGGGCGATCATCCGGATCGAGGAGGCCTCGATTTTTTGCAGCTCTTTCCGGCCGGTCTCCGACATGCCGTCGTCGCTCGTGATCTGGCGCAGGCGCTCGATCGAGAATTTAAGGACGGTCAACGGCGTGTTGATCTCGTGCGCTACGGACGCCGTGATCGTACCCAGAGCGCGCATTTTCGCGGCATGGATGACGATGGCGCGCTGCTCCCCGAGCTCCTTCGCGATCCGCGTGCGCTCGACGACTTCACGGGAAAGCGCGAGGTTGATGACCGTCAACTTGCGCGACTTCGCCATCACCCGGCGATTGAGCTGGTTGATCAGCATGGCCAGGGCCTGGCTGAAGAGGATGAGCTCGATCACGAAGCCGATGTGCATCGCGTGGTTCGTCAAAAAGTTGGTCGGGATAGAGCCGATGAGCTGGGCCGAATAGAGCATGGTGCCGATGAGCGGACAGACGAAAGCGGCGAGGTAAACTTTCGCGACTTTACGGCGACGCAGGCTGAGGACGGCGACGGTGAAACAAGTCAGGACCGTCACCCCCGAGACGACCTGCCCGATGACGTACCACAAAATCAGATCGATGACGGCGCCGGACAGGGGGATCATGAGGACGATGATGGCGCAGCCGCGCAGCAGCCGGTCGAGGCGGGGGAAAGAACGCCGCGTCAGGAGGAGCCGACGGGTGAAATGGATGAGGCTGTAGAAGCCGATGCCGCTGAATACATGGATGGAGAGCGCGCGGAGCGGATACGGCACGAAGTCCGGCAGGAACCCTTCGGTCGTGATGAACAGGCACGCCATGCAGGTGCCGTAGGCCGCATAGTGGAAGTACTCGCGGCGCCGCACATGCACGAAGATCAAAAAATTATAGAGCGAGAAGGTCAGCAAGACGGCGAATATGGCCGGAAAAACGGCCATTTGCACGCGCGACTCCGCTTCCAGGGTCGGGGCGTCGCGGATGGCCAGCGGAATCTGCAACGGCGTCTTGGACCGGACGCGCAGATAGAGGGGGCCGGGCGCGCGGGCCTCCAAATCGAAAACGTAATGCCGGAGGCCGAACCGATTGGCATTCGGATGAAAGAGACCGAGGGTCTGCTGATCGAAACCACCGTCGGGGAGGGGGCGGTGCAGCGTCAAATCGTAGAGCACAGGATTCCCGACGACCAGAAAATCGTCGGCGGACGGTGGTCGGTCCAAATGCAGCCGGAGCCAGTAGGCCGCGCCGGAGTACTGGAGATTGAGGGGACGCGAAGCGTCCGGGACCCATTCCGTGCTCTTCGCCGCCGCCTCCAGGGTCAGAGCTCCGGACGGATCGACCAGCACTTCGAGGCGCTCGATCTGTGGCACGATTTGGGCGGGACTCGCACTAATTGGCGCGACACCCCAGGTGCCCCATCCGGCTATTGCCAACATCGCCCACAACCAGCAGCGCATCTGAGTGTTCTCCCGGTCGAGCGCTCTCGACCAACGTAGGGACGCCAACCGTTTCGGCACGGCGGCCCGGAGATTTAGGCAATGTGATAAGAACATTTAAAAAGTGCATGATAATAGGCTGATAGATGGGTGGAGCGGGGACAAGGAGGCCCATTGACCTTTCCGGATGAGGCGGACCTTGAGCTCTATTAGATGTCGCGGATCCCGTGCCGGGCTCGGCGCACTGCAGCCTGGCCGTCTACTGGCAGAAGCGCATCGGGAAGACGCCGCTGGTCGCCAACCCAAGCCTCCGCGCGCGGCGGAACCCTGCGCCTCGCGGTCGCCGGCGACCGCGTGCGGATCGCCGGCGAGGCGGTCACGATCCTGCGCGGCGACCTCGCGACGCGGCCCTGAGCCGCGCCGTCAGAGCGAAAGGCGCTTGAAGACGAACTCCGGGATCGCCTTGATCACGAGCATGATGTAGCGCCAGAAGGACGGCACGTAGGCGACGTTGCACTTCCGCACGATGGCGCGGTGGATGTCCTGGCCGGCGCGGGCGGCGGGGACGAAGAGCGGGCCTTGCGGGAGGTGCGCGGTCATCGGCGAGGCGACGAAGCCCGGCTTGATCGTGACGACGTGGACGCCGTCCTTCGCGAGGCGGCTCCTGAGGCCCGAGAGGTAGGCGGAAAGCCCGGCCTTCGCGGCGCCATAGATATAGTTGCTCTGGCGGCCGCGGTCGCCCGCGACGGACGAGATGGCGGCGATCGTGCCGCCCTTTTGGGCCGCGAACACGTTGGCGAGGGCCGTCAGGACCGCGACGTAGCTCAGGAAGTTGACGCGGATCAGCGCCTCGGCGGCGGCGTAGCTCGCCTGGGCGTCGGCCTGGACGCCGAGGACGCCGTGGGCGACCAGGGCGACGTCGATGCGCGGGAAATGGGCGGTGGCCTTGGCCACCAGCGCCTCGGACTCCATGGTGCTGGCGAGGTCGGCCTCGAGGCAGTCGACCTGGCCGGCGCCGCGGGCGCGCAGGTCCAGGGCGACGGCGGCGAGCTTCGCGGCGTCGCGGCCGACGAGCAGGAAATGCGGGCCCGAGGCGGCGAAACACTTCGCCGCCTCCTGCGCCATGGCCGAGGTGGCCCCGATGACGAGGATGTTCACGGAGCCGCCCCTTCCTTCGCCGTGACGCGCCGCCAGAACGACGAGCTGAAGCGCGGGTCGATGTACTGAGAGAACGCTTCCCACTGGGGGAAGTAGCGCTGAAAGCTGGCGGCGGCCATCATCCCGTCCTTCGCCGGATAGACGCGGCCGCCGGCGTCGACGATCATCGCGTCGAGCTCGCGCAGGAGGCGGAGCGTGGGCTCGCCGGTGTTGGCGAAGTCGAGCGCCAGGTTCACGCCGGGCCGCGGGAACGACATCATCCCCGGCGAGGCGAGGTCGCCGAAGCGCTTGAGGACCGCGAGGAACGAGCCCCGCCCCGAGGCGGTGATCTTGGTGAGGATCTCGGCGAAACGCGCCTCGGCGCCGTCCGGCAGGACGAACTGGAGCTGGTAGAAGCCGCGCTTGCCATAGGCGCGGTTCCAGTTGCCGATCGCGTCGAGCGGGTAGAAGAAGGGCTCGTAGTGGACGACGCGCGTCCGCCGCTTTTCGACGTGGCGCCGGTAGAAGGCCTCGTTGAAGAGGCGCATCACGAGCGGGGCCATCACCAGCGGCGGCGTGTCGAACGGCAGCGAGGCCTTCGGGTTGCCGTGGACCTTGTAGCGGTTGTCGGCGGCGTGCTTGCCGCGGAAGAAGACGCCGCGGCCGAACTTGGGGCCCGTGGCCAGGCAGTCGAGCCAGGCGACGGTGTAGGGGAAGGTCGCGGCCGATTCCTTCTCGAGGACGAAGAATTCGGCGAGGTTGTCGAAGCGGACGACCTCCTCCTCGATGAAGCTCGACGGGATCTTGAGCAGCTGGAACTCGACCCAGGCGATGAAGCCCGTCAGCCCGAGGCCGCCGATCGTCGCGTTGAAAAGCGCGGTGTTCTCGGTGGGCGAGCACAGGAGGCGGCTGCCGTCGGAGCGCCAGAGCTCGAAGCTGCGGACGAAGCGGCCGAAGGTCCCGGCGACGTGGTGGTTTTTGCCGTGCACGTCGTTCGCGACCGCGCCGCCTACCGTGACGAACTTCGTCCCGGGCGAGACGGGCAGGAAATAGCCAGCGGGAACCGACACTTTCAGCACGTCGGCGAGGCTCGTGCCGGCCTCGCAGCGAAAGACGCCCGAGTCGCGGTCGAAGGCGATCAGGCGGTTCAGGCTGGCCGTGTCGATGACGGCGCCGCCGGCGTTCAGGCACGAGTCGCCGTAGCTGCGGCCGAGCCCATAAACTAAAAGTCGTTTAGGGCCGTTAGCCGCGACCTTGAGGTCGATCTCGGCGAGCCAGGCCGGGCGCGCGACGTCCTGCCACGGCCGCTCGATGCGGCCCCAGGAGAGGTGTTGCTGGGAGGGGAGGAACTTCACGGTCAGACGAACCCGGTTGCCGCGATCCAGACGAGCGCCATCACCCCGATGATGATGTAGCTGACGCGATCTTTCAAGGCAAAGACGAGCGGGTCGCTGTGCATCTCGCCGCGGTGCGCTTTGAGCCACATGCGGCTGATCCAGTAGAGGAGGAGCGGGCAAACGAGCCAGAGGATCTGCGGCCGTCGGTACAGGCCGATGACCTGGGGCGAGTTCCCGTAGAGCGCCAGCACCAGGACCGCGAGGTAGCCGCTGGAGGAGCCGAAGCTCACGAGCTGGTTCAGGTCCTCGACCCGGTAGCCGCGGCGCGAATTCTCCTTGCCATTCTGCTTGACGGTCAGGATGAGCTCGCTCGCCCGCTTCATCAGGGCGAGGCTGAAGAAGATGAAGCCGAAGAAGGCGAGGAACCAGGCCGAGAGCTTGATGTCGTTGGCGACGGCGCCGGCGAAGACGCGCCAGGCATAGAGGAACGCCAGGATCATCACGTCGGCGAGCGCGACCTCCTTGAGCCGGAGCGAATAGGCGAGGGTCACGACGTAATACCCGAGCAGCACCGCGAGGAAGAGCGGCGAGAACGCGGCGGCGATGCCCATGCCGGCGAGGAAGAGGAGCGGCGTCGCGAAGATCCCGTATTTAAGGGCCAGGTCGCCGGAGGCGAAGGGCCGGCGGCGCTTTTCGACGTGGCGGCGGTCGCTCTCCAGGTCGAGCAGGTCGTTGAGCAGGTAGACGCTCGAGCTCGTGAACGTAAAGGCGAAGAAGGCGACCAGGGCGCGGAGCAGCGCCGACACGTCGAGGAATTTGTGGGCGAAGAGGAGGGGCGCGAAGATCAAAACGTTCTTCGCCCACTGGTGCACGCGCATCGCGCGCAGCATCAGCTTGAGAAGGCTCTTCTTGTCGTCGTAGACGGCCTCGACCGGGCAGATCGCCTCGACCTTGCGCGTGAGGCCCGGGCTCGGGTTGACGACGAGCGCCTCGCCGGCCTCGCGCCAGACCTCCAAGTCGACGTCGTCGTTGCCGGCGTAGGAGAACCGCTTGGCGCCGAACTGCTTGACGAGGGCCTGGGCCTTGTTTTTGCCGGATAAATTGAGGTTGGCGTCGCTCGCCATGACGCCGTCGAAGAGGCCGACGTGGGCGGCGACTTTTTGGGCGACGCCCGACGGGCTCGCGGTGCAGAGCACGAGGGTGCGGCCGCGCGCGTGCTCGCCCGAAAGATACTCCAGGAACGGCAGGTTGTACGGGAGCGCCTCGACGTTGATCTCGACGCGGGAGAAGACCTCGTCCTTGAACGCCGCCTTGCCTCTGGCGAGCCACAAGGGGAACGCCAGGAGCTTGAGGGGTTGCTCCTTGGCGAGCTGCATCACGGCCTCGATGAGGAGGTCGGTCTTCACCAGCGTGCCGTCCAAGTCGACGGCCAGCGGCAGCGGATGCGGATTGATGGTTTTTGCGGCGGTATTCATAGCCTCACTCGTCGGTCTCGTCCAGGAATCCGGCATCGTCGTCCGAGCCCTTTCCGGGCGCGGCTTCGGGCGTCGGCGCCGGGTCCGTCTCTGGAGTCACATCGGGGACCGGCGCCGATTGCGGGGCGGGGGTCGGATCGGGAGGCGTCACGTCGGGAGCCGGGGCTGGAGCTGGCGGAACGGGGGCCGGCAGGACCTTCGGCGCCGGAGCGGGTACGGGCACGGGAACCGGCGCGGGAACCGGAGCGGGTTCGGGCACGGGAACCGGGGCGGGAACCGGGGCGGGAACCGGCGCTGGAGCGGGAGCCGTAGGCGACGCCTCGGGCTCGGTACCGGTCGCATCGTTGCAGCAACGGAAGCTCAGGTGATAGTTGGCGTGGCTGTGGTCCTCCATCACGCGGCTGCCGTGCCAGTAGGGCGCGCGCCAGCGGCACCAGTCCTCGTGGGCCTGGAACTTGTCCCAGATGAACCAGCTGCCCTTCATCTCCGTGTAACCGAGCTTCTTGCTGCCCTTGCTCGTCATCTGGGATTCGTCGAGCGGCAGGTTCATGTGTTCGGCGGCGTTGCCGTTGATGTCGTAGACGCCGCTCGGCGAATGACAGTCGGCGAAGCTGCCCGACGGGTACGTGTTGGACCCGCAGTGTTTCCAGTCGCCGCCGTTGCAGCCGTTGTCTTTGGTGCTATTCTGGCCGCAAACGCCCTTCTTGAAGGCCGACCCATAGCTCCACGACCGGGTCGCGCCGAACTTGCGGTTGTGCGCGTACCGCATGGTCTTGATCGCGTCGTTCTCGCCCTTGCCTTTGACGCTCGGGAAGTCGTAGTCCTCGGCGGGGTCGAGCATCGCGCCGGCGCAGCCGCCTTCCCACTCGCCGGCGTCGCACAGGCGCTTGCCGACCATCTCGCAGGCTTCCTGGGCCTCCTTGGCCTTGGTCCAGACGACGGGGAACTCGCAGGGGATGTTCGGGAACTCGAACTGGTCGATGCAGGCCGTGGCGTCGGCCGCCTTCTCGCCTTTTTTCGGGCTGAAGAGCGGGGCCATGTACTTGGCGCCGCAGATCTTCTCGAATTCCGGGTTTTCGAAGACGGTGCCGGCGGCCTTCGCCTTGTCGGCGCACTCCTCGCGGGTCAGCGGGTGATGCGTGACCTCGGGGTTGCCTTGGCCCATGAATCCGGAGGCGGAAAAGAGCGCGCGCAGGCGCCCGACCTGCTCGTCGGTGAGCCCGTGGACGTCTTTCATGCGCTGGAACAGCGCCTCGTTCGCTTCCGCGAGAGACGCCGCGCGCACCGCGCCCGAGAACCCGAAACCGGCGAGAAGAACCGCCACGACCGCCGCCTTTACCATCTAAGTCATCACTCCTTCTTGCGCCACAGGTAGAAAAAATCGCGGTTGTCGGGGAAGCCGATGAACCGGGGGATGGTCTTGTCCGCGAAGCTCTTGTCCACGTTCTTCATGCCGGAGACCAGGTGCTCGTAGGTTACGTTGCGGCCTGCGCTCGGGAACACCGAGAGGTAGGTGTGCTCGAGGGCGTTCATGTCGAGGTGCATCGCGTACTTGCACTGGTAGGCCTGGAAGACGCGCGCCATCGTCGACGGCGTCACGCTCGAGAAGTAGCCGTAGAGGAGGAATCTGCGGCCCGCGTTCTCCTGGAGGCAGAGGCCGGCGCGCAGCGTGCGGAATTTGCTGTCCTCGGACCCCGACCAGTTGCCGGCGCCCCAGTTCTTGACGTTTTCGCCCGGCTTCGCGTCGCCCGTGGCCGGGTCCTGCTCGATGAGCGCGACGCCGTTCTGGCGCGCGAACACCACGTTTTTCAGGTGCTCGTCGTCGGCCTCGGTCCAGGTCTTCATCTCGATCGTGCCGTCTTTCATGATGGCGATCGTCGCGAGGCCCGGGTTGAGCTTGGAGAAGACGACGCCGCTCTCGACGAAGCCGTAGTGGCTGGCGTGGTTGACGCTCGCGAGCGGGCCCCATTTGAAGGAGCCGTGGTCGCGTTTGAAGCCGCCGGTGAAGACGGCCGCGATGGTCTTGGTGAAGTTGGGGTTGACCATGCCGGTGGCGACCAGCGGGTCCCAGGAGCCGAAGCCGTCGGGCCCGCCGACGCTGCGGTCCACGGCGTCGGGAAGCGCGCGCTCCGACCAGTCGACCTGCGGGTGGTCGGTGCCGATCGCGAAGCCGATGTCGAATTTGGCCATGTCGAAGCCGACCAGGTAGTCGACGGCCGCGGACTCGACGGCGTCGAGCTTGCTCACCAGGCTCGGGAAGCTCCGCAGGACGTTGGCGTCGATCTTCTCGGGGACGACGGCGGTAACGAAGACGCCGCGGTTCGCCGGGTTCTCGTACCAGCGGCCGACCAGCATCTTGTTGCCGTCTTCCTTCTTGACGCTGATCGCGAGCTGGGCCGGCTCGAGGAGCTGATTCTCGAATTTCGGGTCGATCAGGGCGTTCTTGGGCCCAAGCGTGTCGTCCTTGTGGCGCTGCGCCGAGCCGTCGCCGCCATTTTCGGTGTCGGAGCTGATCAGGAACTTGTCCTTGAAGAACTTGTCTTTGACGAAGGAGGTGATCGACTCGCCGCCCCAGACGTTTTCCCGCAGGAACTCGACGGCCCATTCCTTCGTGGTCTTGCGGCCGTCGACTTTGCTGCGGAGGTAGACCCTGCCGTCGCAGATCGCGGTGAACGCGTTGTGCGCGTCGCGCGCCTTCTTGACCTCGTCCTGGAAGTCCTTGGACCAGACGTCGCAGGTGGAGGTCGCGCCGGCGCCCGTCGTGAAGACGAGGCCGGTCGTCTTGCCGCCGGTCGGGAGCGAGATCCGTTGGTTGCGCGGGTCGGCGTTCTCGAGGTGCAGGCGGTCTTCGCGCTTGGCGCCTTCGTAGCGGACACTGAGCAGATACCAGGAATTGATGTTGGGGTTCAGGTTGACGAGCGAGATCTTGCCGATCGGCTTGCCGTCCTCGACGAGCTCCTGCTCCTCGATCTGCTTCCAGCGCTGGAAGTCGATGATGGACTGCGCCTTGATCGGCTCCTTGTTGCGCTTGCCGGTCTTGAGGGCGTCGCGGAGCTCGGAGCGCGGCGCGGGCTTCGAGTCCTTCTCCGGCATCGCGGGGGCGTTGGGGTCGTCTTGGTCCACGGCAGGCTCGTCGCCTTCGGCGAGGCCGCCGACTTTCTCGGCGCGGGCGGGGGCGCTGGCGCCGGCGAAGGGGCTCTCGAGGACCGGGCCGACGCCGCTCGGAACGGTGTCCGGCGCCAGCGCGGCGGGCGTCGCGACGACGGGCAGGGGAATCGGCGGGCCCGCGAGCTCCGGGGCCGGCGGGACCTCGGACGCCGGGGCGATCGGCGCCAACGGGGCGAGCCGCGGATGGTCGGTCGGGATGTCGCGGGCGGCCGCGGGCGCGGCGGCGGCCGGCACGAAGGCGGCCGGCTCGGCAGCGGCCGGCACGATGGCGGCCGGCACGAAGGCGGCCGGCTCGGCAGCGGCCGGCACGAAGGCGGCCGGCT
>JAYVWD010000445.1:0-14082 GCA_043786345.1 Pseudomonadota bacterium | reverse complement strand
CAAGCTCAGCCACCCCTCCCTGGGGCTGCCCGACCAGGAGTTCAAGAAGGCTCTCATCAAGGCCAAGGTCGAAAACGGCACCCTGGTCTTCGACAAGTCCTCGGGCTTCGTGGCCGACGAGATCGAGCTCGCGACCGAGGGCAAAGTCACCCTGAAACCCGCCCCCACCGCCTCGGTTTTGAACATGAAAATCGCCCTCCAGCTCAATAAAGGCCTCAAGGACAAGTTCGGCTTCATCATCGACGCGATCGTCGGCAGCGCCACCAGCGACGGCAAGCTGACCATGAAGCTCGATGGGCCCATGGAAGCGCCAACGGTCCAGACCTTTTGACAGCTACGAAAGCCTTGCCCTACAATACCCATTAGAGACCCATCGATAGTTTTTCCGAGCCAGAGGATCCAATGGCGATGACGCGCGATTCGGCACGTCATGCGCTCGTGGCACTCGCGGTTTACTGCGAGCGCGGCGAGGCCGCACAGCGATGTTTTGCGGCCGGTGACCCCGACGGGGGGGCGGCGGCCCTGCAGAGCCGGACGGCAGCCTTCCACAACTTTCGCGCTCTCGACCACATGGCGCGGCAGGACGGGACGGATCTGGCAGCAAACCCCGAAGCCCAGGCGCTCCTCGCCCGGATCAGGACCCTCGAGACAGAGCTAGTGACCCATCTCGAAGCCGCGCGACGGCGCGCGCAAGAGCAGACATCCAAGGTGAGGGAAGCGCGCGCGAAGGTGGCGCGGTTCCGATCGAGCAGCGCTGGAACGCACCGCGGCGGCGGTTTCAACCAAGGCGCTTAAAACGGGAGGTTCTCGAAATGGCTACGAACGGCGGCACTGGTCCGAACCAGCAAAAGAAACTGGCCCTCGTCTACGGCAACCTGCCGACGGTCGAGGAGATCGACCAGTTCCTGCTGCTCGCGGATGAGTACAAGCTCACCGTGATCGCCTCCGAGTCGATCTGCGGGTATCTGACCCAGACGAGCTACTTCCAGAACCTGGACTGCCTCGCGCTCCCGGATCACAACGACAACACGACGTTCCTGCCGGGCCTCGAGCAAGTGCTCGCGGGCTTCGACGTGGTCATCGTGAAAGAACGCCTCGGCCTCTACGCTTTCCAGTGCGTGAAGGCCAAGTGGCGCCACCGCTTCCGGCTGATGGTGTGGGTCGACAACGGCACCGCCTTCCCGGGCGAGGACATCCATCACATGCGCACCGTGCGCCAGGAAGTGACGAACGCGGCCGACGCGTTCATCGTCCAGTCCGAGGCCGCGCGCGCCTCGCTCCGGCTCGAAGGCGTCGAAAATCGGCGGATCTTCAGCTTCAAGCCCTGGGTCGAGGCGCGCTCGACGCGCAACGCCAAGGCCCGCGCCAAGGCCGCCCAGACCTTGGGGCTCGCCGACACCGACTTCATCATCGGCCACTTCGGCCAGATCGAGTGGGAAGAGGGCCTCTTCGACCTGGTCCACTCGGTGAAGCTCCTCGACTCGATGGACAAGTCGCTGGCGCAACGCTGCAAGATGGTGCTCTGCGGCATCGGCAGCTTCTCGAACGAGCTCCGCGACCGCCTCGTCGCGCTCGGCCTGGACCGCCAGGCCGTCTACGTCGCGCCGGGCCGCGAAGCCTTCGAAACCGTCCTCACCGCCGCCGACGTCCTTTATTACGCCTCGATCCCCGGCCGGGACCGCGTCGACTGCGAGCCCTACCGCATCGTCACGGCGATGGCGAACCGCATCCCGCTGCTCGCCGCGCGCACGCCGCTCGTCGAGGAATACGTCGGCAAGCACCGCCTCGACTTCTGCGCCGGCTCGCCCGAGTCGCTCGCGCGCGCCATCAAGAAGGCCGCCTCGGCGCCGGAGCTCCGCCACAACGTCACCGGCAAAAATGCCAGCGCCGTCAAGCAGATCCGCGGCAAGGTCGCCGCCGAGATGACCGAGATGCTCGTCGCCGTCGGCCGCCAACCGGCGACCTTCGACGTCAGCGCCATCGACCACCAGGTCCATGAGGCCGAAGCGCTCTGCAGCTCGAAGCAGTACCTCTCGGCGATCGACATGATCGAGAGCATCTTCCGCATCAAGGACATCCCGGTCCACCACAAGTCGAACCTCTACCGCCTGATCGGCGACTGCTTCACCAAGCTCGGCGACGGCGAGGCGGGCAAGAGCGCTTACGGCCAGGCGATCGAGCTCGACCCGTACTCGGCGCGCGCCTACATCGGCCTCGGCACGGTCGCCCTGACCCGCCAGAGCTTCGACCTCGCGGTGCCGCACTTCCAGAAGGCCGTCAGCCTCGCGCCCGGCGACGAGATGGCGAACTTAGGGCTAGGCCTGGCCTTCCAGGGCATGGGCGAGTTCAACGAAGCGTCCCGCTGGATCGTCAAGTCGCTCGAGATCAAGCCGGACAACACGGCGGCGCTCTTCACCCTCGTCCAGGTCGCCAACGAGCGCGGCAAGTTCGGGGAAGCGGAGGAGGCGCTCTCGAAGTACCTCGAGCTCCACCCGACCGACCACAACATGGCCTTCACGCTGGCCGCCATCAAGCACAAGGGCGGGAAGAACAAGGACGCCAAGGCGCTGCTCGACCGCGTGATCGCCGTCGATCCATACGACGACAAGGCCCAGGCGCTGCTCAAGCAGATCGCCCGTGCCGGCCGCCCGGCCGCCGAAGGCTCGAACTCCTAAATTTTCACAGGAAGGCCCCTCGGACATGGGGGGCGGGCTCCCGATGCTGAAGCGGGTTTTCATCAACAACAAGAAGGTGCCTGTGCCGGTTCCCGTGCGCACCCTCGACGACGCCCTGCGTTGGGTCGAGGAGACGCTCGTACCGCCCGGGCACACCATCACGCGCGTTGCGCTCGACGACCAGCTCCTCACGGGCCGCGAGCCGGATCCCGCCGTGAAGGGCGACACCAGGCTCGGCGAGGAGTCGCGCCTCGAGATCCAGATCGACTCGCCCGCGGACCTCACGATCCAGACGCTGGACGCCATCCGCAACCTCGCCTCGGTGATCCTGGGCGGCCTCAAGGCGCTCGCCGTCGACTGCTGGCAGGCGCGCGGCTCGGTCAAGCCGGGCGAGCTCAACACCGTCGTGAACGACAGCCAGCTCCTGCTGGACCTGATCGATCACGTGACGGGACTGGTCGACGCGCAGCACGCCGAGGCGGCCGCGATCCAGGGCCTCGCGGTCCTGCTGAAACGCTCGTCGGTGGGCCTGACGATGGCGCGCGCGAACTCCGACTGGAAGGGCGCGGCCCGCATTTTACTGAATAAAGTCGAGCCCTTGCTTAAGGATTTGACGGCCGAAGCCGAGACGCTTCACGTGCGGATCGCGACCATGCCGACGCGCGCTCCGCTCAGGAGGCGCGCGCCGACCGGCTGATGACCTAAGGATTTTCGGCATCCCCGATTTTGCTCGGGGATTTCTCGTGGCGGATCTGCTTCGCCAGGATCATGAACACCACGGTCTCGGCGATGTGGCAGGCGATGTCGGCAATCGCCTCGAGCTTATTGACCACGAGCATCGTGAGCATCCCGAGCTCGACGTCGAGCCGGGCGCCGCGGACCTCCTGGATGATCAGCGCGTAGGCCTGCTCCTGCAGCGCATCCACGAAATCGTCCTGATCCTTCACGGCCCGCGCCGCTTTGGCGTCGGACTTGAGCCAGCTGCCCTGGGCCATGACGATGATGTCGAGGCAGCGCTCGATCATGCTCATCACGATCTGCCAGCCGCCGGGGAAATCCTGGGCCATGCGCAGGGCTTCGTTGACGTGGCGGGCGACGTATTCGATGCAGTCGCCGATGCGCTCGAGGCCGCGCGCGATGTCGAGGGCGCCCATGACGTAGCGGAAGTCCGGGCCGATCGGCGCCCGGAGCTCCATGAACGTGCGGCAGATCTTGTCTAAGTCCAGCTCGAGCCGGTCGACATCCTTGTCGCGCTCGACGATCAAGGCGAGCTCCCGGGCGTCGCGCCGCGCGGCCGCCGAATGGAGCGTGCGCATCTGCGCGACGACCGCCTCGGCGAGCGCCTCGAGGGCGTTCTTGACTTGATTGAACTCGGCGACGGGGCCGATGTCCTTGCGCATGCTTGGGGTCACCTCAGGGGCTAAATGCCCATGATCATACCGATACACGATATCCGATGTATAAAGGTAAAATTAAGCGCTCCCATCCGGGCCCCGGCCCCCCGGGTGCCGCCATTGCGTTTCCCCCCGATCTCCCGATAAACTGATAATAATTTCCGTAGTTTCAATGGAAAGTCTGTCGAGAAATGGTCGGATGCTAGGCGCCGGCCGGGCGGAAACCGGAGTTTACGTCGCGTAAATGAGCAGGATTTCCGCGATGGCCGGCAACGACGCAGACGGCCGTTTCTCGACGGACTTTGGTGCGCCACCTCGGCGCCGGAGCCCCCGTGAGCGAGACGCTGCCCCACCCGCCGATCGTGCACTCGTCGCGTCAGACGCTGCGGGACCTGGTGGCCGAGGAGCTTGCCGAGCTCGGGCACTCGAAGTGCTTGAATCCGAAGGACCGGGACGACTGCATCGAGGTCCTGGTCAAGAACCCCGACTCGGTCCTGATCATCGACTGGTCCCTTGGCGCGGTGCACGTGAACGCGGTTTTGGCGTCCATCAAGGGGCACTTCCTGGTCGAGACCCGCCCGATTTTCCTCGTCATCGAGGAGCTGGTGGACGAGGTCGTGGCGACCGGCGCCGAGTACGGCGTCTCCCAGATCCATGCGGGTCCGGTCGAGCGCGAGTCGATCAAGGAGTGCCTCGGCGCGCTCTTCAAGGAGGCCTCGCTGACCAAGGGGGTCCGGGCGGCCCTCGTGACCGTCGCCGATGCCCGTGCCCGGAAGGACTGGCGGCTCGCGACCGCGCTCCTGGAGGAGCTGCACGGCGACCACCCGGACGACGAGCGGGTCTCCCTCGAGTTCGCCGAGAACCTCATCGTCGAGGGTCGGTTCGACCAGGCGCTCGGCGTCCTCCAGCCGATCGCCGCCCAGGAGCAGCCCAATATCCGGTCGCTGCACCTGATCGGCCGCTGCTACCTCGCCATGGGCAAGGTGGACGAGGCGATCGAGCTCCTGACCCGGGCCAAGATCATCAATCCGCACAATATCGACCGCCTGATCGACCTCGGTAACGCGTTCTTCAAGAACAACCAGATCGACGAGGCGATGGAGAACTTCGAGCAGGCCGGCACCCTCGACGAGGGCAATAAAGCCGCGACCGTCGGCAAGAGCAAGTGCCTGCTCATGACCGGGGACGTCAACGAGGCCCTGGCCCTGATGAAGACGGTGTCCGGCCCGCGCGAGATGGCGTCCATCTTCAACACCGCGGCCGTCCTGGCGATCCGAGTCGGGCAGTTCGAGAAGGGGATGTCCCTTTACAAATCGGCGATCAACGCGCTGGGCAAAAACGACCAGGTGGCCTCGCGGCTCCACTTCAACATGGGCCTCGGTTACCGGCGCTGGTCCAAGCTCGACCGGGCCTTGACCTGCTTTGCCCGCAGCCTCGAGCTCGACGCCGCCTTCGAGAAGGCGGCCCGCCACAAGCGGCTGACGGAGGCGGCGCTCGGCGTCGGGGCCGGCGGCGCGGCGGCCGGGGCGGCGGCGGAGGGCCCCGCGGCGCCTTCGCCGCAGGGCGAGGAGCGTTTCGACGAGGAGGACTTCGGCGGCCGGCCGGCGGGCGCCAAGGCCCCGTTACCGAAGGACGACGAGCTGTTCGAGGACGATTGAGAATTCTCATAAAGGGATTTGGCGAAGATCGCGAGAATCCCCCTTTTCAAGGCCCCCGGACGCGGTACCATGCTGACTGAGACCAAGTTTGCGTTCCCCCCCAAACTAAACGCTCGCCCGCAGGATGCCGATGCTCAGACAGCAGTCGTCGTGCTTTTCCGTCCAACGTGTGGTGCACATGAGCGTCAAGACCCTTCTCGCCGCGACCTGGCTTTCCGCGGGCGCCACGACCCTTTGGGCGACGGCGCTGCCGGAGACCTATCCGCTCGGCGAGGCCGACCCGGCCGCGAGCCCGGTCGACGTCAACCTCGCCGAGTGGCTCGACCAGCACGTCGAGCAGCCGTCGCCGTTCGACCTGGCGGGGCAGAAGTTCACGGACCTGCTCGCTAAACAAGACAATGTTACACGCGCCTACCTGACCCTCGCCAAGGCGAACCGCGACGGCAACCCGCCGGCCGCCAAAGCCGCGGGCGACGACGTGCTCAAGCTCCTCGGGAGCGAGGGCGAGGCCGAGCGCAACGACTTCCTGTCGCACCCGCTCTTCCCCTTCGCCGTGCTGGAGCTCCTCGCGGTCAAGGATCTGGCCGCCGAATCGCAGCTCAAGGCCACGCAGGCGATGGACCAGTATGGCGCCGGCAGCTGCGCCCAGAAGAAGCTCGTCTTCGACGAGATCTCGAAGGACGCCCTCGCGAGCCGCACCGACGACCAGCTCGCCGACCTGCTGCGCCGGATCGACACGTTCCATTCGTTGAACTACCGCCGGAACGCGCTCCGGAAATTCATCATCCTGCTCCCGGACCAGCGCCAGTCGGGCATGGCCGACAGGGTCTACAGCCTGGCCGCGCCGTTTCCCGCGATGGTCAACAGAACCTCCTGGCTCCGGTCCCTGAAAGACGCCAAGGACAAGGGCGACCCGACGCTTGGCCCCCGCATCCGCTTCGACGAGGTCCGGAAGCTCGCCGTGCACGCCCAGTGCAGCAAGGCCCGGCAGCTGCTCGTCGACACCGTGAAATCCCTGAAAAACAAGGATACCCTCGAGGCCGCGGTCGCGTCGGGCAAGGCCGTCGACGGTTGCTACAAGAAGCGCGACAAAGCCCAGCGCCGCGGGTTCTGGAGCGACTTCACGAAGCCGATGCAGGCCACCTACGGCTTCGCCGGCTGGGCCGAGAGCCGCCTGCGCCTCGGCCACATCTTCTGGGGCGCCGACGAATTCGCCGAGGCCAAGCAGATCATCCTCGAGGTCGCGCAAAAGTCCAAGGGCCAGAGCAAGCCGTACGAGGCCAAGTCGGTCTTCGCCCTGGCCCGCATCGCGGAAAACGAGGCCGAGGCCGACAAGGCGATCGAGCGGTACCGCGACTACGTCGCCCGCTTCCCCGACGGCGCCGACGCCGAGGAGGCCCTGCAGAGCCTCGTCCTCCTCTACGTGGACCGCGCCGAGTGGGCGCAGGCGATCACCCCGCTCGAGACGATGGTCAAGGCCCAGACCGCGCTGCCGGTCGACCAGCGCTCGGTGGGCGGCATGTCGTTCGCGCTGTTCTGGGCCGGCCGCGTCTACCTCGAGCAAAACGACCGGCCCCGCGCCGAGGAGATGTGGCGCCGCGTCGCCAGCGAGTTCTACTCGACTTATTACGGCGCGCTCGGGCACTACCTGCTCGAGAAGGTGACGAACCGCAAGCTCGCGCTCCAGCCGGCGCACACGCCGACCTTCCGGATGCACGCGTTGCGCGAGGTCTTCATCCCCGCCGACCGGCAGCGCGTCAAGCGCGTCGAGGCGCTCATGCACCTCGGCCTGCACGAGGAGGCGGTCTGCGAGCTCGAGGAGCTCGACACCGCCGACAACAAGCCCGAAAAGATGCTGCTCAAGGCGGTGATGCTCTTCGCCTCCGGGCACTGGCTCGACGCCATCAAGATCTATGACGGCCTGCCGCGCGGCTTCCGCGGCAGCCTGCCGGCCGGCTTCGAGCGCCTGCTCTTCCCGCGCCGCTACGAGGGGATGATCACGGCCCTCGCGAAGAAGGCGGACATCGACCCCGACCTCGTCATGGCGATCATCCGCCAGGAATCCGTGTTCAACCCGGCGGCGCGCTCGCCGGTCGGCGCCACGGGCCTGATGCAGCTCATGCCGGCGACCGCCGTGATGGAGGCGAAGCGTCTCAGCGCCGGTTACGTCACCGAGGCCGAGCGCCGCACGCTCGCCTCGGCCGCCCGCAACCCCTTGGCGCTCATGGTTCCCGAGACCAACCTTAAGATCGGCGTGCACCACGTCAAGTCGCTGCTGTCCAAGTGGGAGAGCCCGGTGTTCATGCTCTCCGCCTACAACGCCAGCCCCTCGGCGGCGGCGCGGTGGCAGCAGACGATCCCGACCAAGGACGTCTTAGCCTTCATCGAGAAGATTCCGTACAAGGAAACCCGCGCCTATGTGAAACTCGTGATGCGCAACTACTTCTACTACAAACGCTGGTACAACACGCCCGGCGACCCGCTGCCGCACCTGGACAAGCTCACGTCGCCGCTGCTGGCGATGCACACGGAAGCGCCGAAGGCGGTGCCGAGCCACGAGGCGCCCGCGGCGCCCGCGTCGTCGGCGCGGCACTGAGGTTATCCGTCGGGAAACCTGAATCAGGGCTGCGTGCCGCCGAAGCAAACGCGGCAGCCTGCGGCCGTCGGCAGGAACGCCTTGGCGTCCGTCGCCGCCGGCACGCCGAAGATGCACCACGACCCGTCGGCGATGCTGTGCTTTGCCACGTTGCCGGCGCCGTCGCGCAGCGAGAACGTCATCGCCGTCGCCGCTTTGGCGGTGTCGCGCGCGTCGACGACGACGGCGTAGCCGGCCGCCTCGAGGTTGACGCTGCCGCGGTCGGCGGCGAGGGGCGACGCGGTTGCGTACAAATCTTTAGGAAGCCCCCGTTTGATTGGCGGGAGCCGCGCGGTCGCAGGCCGGCGTCGCGAGGCAGCGCGCCGTGACCGCCGCCAGGCGCGGGAACTTCGACTCGACGTCCACCGCGAACCGCTTGGCGTTGTAAACCTGTGGAACCAGGCAGAGATCCGCCAACGTCACCCGGTCGCCGTAGCTGAACGCCCCTGGCGCCCCGCGCGCCAGGAGCTCCTCGTAGACCCCGAGCCCCCGCTCGATCCAGTGCCGGGCATGCCGAGCCCGCTCGGCCTCGGCCTCGGCCTCGACGTAATACGAGATCACCGAGGGGTTCTGCAGGGGCTGGGTGCCGGAAGCTATCGTGAGGGCCAGCTGCCGGACAGCCAACTTCCCGAGGGGATCGGCCGGAAGGAGCGGCGGGTCGCGCCAGGCGTCGTCGATCCATTCGCAAATCGCCAAGGATTCCCCAAAGATATGCCCGTCGACGGCGAGCGCCGGGAGGTATCCGGAGGGGTTTTTCGCCAGGTAGGCCGGCGCCTGCTGCTCTTTCATCAGGATATTGACCGGAACCGACTCGTACGCGACCCCCTTGAGCGCCAGCGCCCACCGGACCCGCCAGGAGCAGCTCGAGCGCCAGTAATGATAAAGAGTTAGTTGGTGCGCCATAATATCGCCCAGTCTTTTTATTGATGCCGCTTGAAATATCATGCAGCACTCGTTAAGATGCGCCCGATCTTAAGCCAGGGAGACCATTATGCCTAGACCGATCCTCGAGACCGCCATCCTGCTCACCGCCGTTTTCGCCCTCGGGGCCCGCCCGGCCCACGCCAAGGAGTTCGGGAAGCTCATGCCGCCCGACCAGAGCTTCGAGATGCTGATCGACACGGTGCCGGAAGGCGCCAAGGACGACGGCGTGGTCCTCAACAGGACCGTGACGATGACGGTCAAGATCCACCCGCTGACCGACGCGGCCAAGACCGTCAAGTACACGGACCTCAAGCTCGACGCCCGGATGCAGGCCCACAAGCACGGCATGGTGACCAAGCCGAAGATCACCGAGACAGCCCCCAACGAATATAAGATCGAGGGCGTGAAGCTCCACATGGCGGGCGATTGGGAGTTCTTCTTCGGCCTCAAGGCCGGGGACCTCCCGGTGTTTTGGACGGTACCTTTTACGGTCAAGTGAGGCGGCTTCCGTCACCCGTAGCGATATTTGACTCCCAAGCCCGTAGCGATATTTGACTCCCCGGGGCCGAGTATAACCCAGGTTTTCAGAGGCTTTAGATTCGGTCGGGGGAATTCCCTCCTCGGTTAATACCGTGCTAAAACGGTGGCAGCAACAGGCTCGCTGTCCGTCCCGCAACCGAGGTGCCTCCACTCGTGATCAGAATTTTGGTGGTCGACCAACTCCGCCTCTTCCGTGCTGGTATCGCCGCGCTGCTCGTCGCCGAAGGAATGACGGTCGTCGGCGAGGCCATCGACGGACCGACGGCCATTGCGGCCGCAGCGGCGCTGAAGCCGGACGTCGTCATCCTCGAGCTCGCGGTCCGCGACAATGGCGGGCTCGCCGCGACGCGCGCCATCACCGCCGACGGCAGCCGCTCCCGCATCCTGGCGCTCTCGACCCACAACGCCCGCGACTATCTGAGCCAGGCCATCCGCGCCGGCGCCTCCGGCTACCTGCTGAAGGACGCCGAGCCGTCCGAGCTTCTGCACGCCGTGCGGACGGTCTCCCAAGGCGGCAAGCACGTGGCGCTCGACGCCCCGACGCAATCGCTGCCGGCGGCGCCCGACGCCGCGCTCACGCCGCGCCAGCGCGAGGTGCTCCAGCACATCGCGCAGGGCCGCTCGACCCGGGAGATCGCCGGGCTTCTCACGGTCAGCGTCAAGACGGTGGAAACGCACCGGGCGCAGCTCATGGATAAGACGAAGATCCGGGATGTGGCCGGGCTGGTGCGGCTGGCGATAAGGATGGGACTGGCCGGTCTTTAGGTGCTTCGGGCGTCGAATTGCGGCTTGGTGACCTGAAATCTAAACGTCCCAGGTCGAACTTCGGGCTCGGGACCGCTCCGTCCCGCTGCCCGAAGTTCGATCTTCGACGTTTATCAGCGTCCCTTCAAGCAACGGACTCGAAAACGTCACCATCGCGCTTCTCCAGCTCGTGCAGCTCCTCGGGGCTCTTGAGGACGAAGCCGAAGCGGCTCAATTTCGCGGAATAGATCGGGTGCCGCTCGCGGAGCTGCCGGAGCGTGTGCCGGTAGGCGGCGCTCACGATCTCGGTGCGCAGCTTGAGGCGCATCGGGCTGCCGGCCATGAGCTGCGCGCACTCCTCATCCGGCTGGAAGACGAGGAAGTCGCAGTCCGGATAGCGCTCCGTCATGTGCAGCAAGGTCGACTGGAACCGCGTGTGCACCAAGGCCTTGATGACCTGGATGATGGCGTGGAGGCCGCCGTTCTGGTCGACCGAGCCCGGGATCATGGTCGCGAGCGGCTTGAACGGGTCGATGATGAAGATCAGCCGGCAGTTGCGGTCGACGAGCAGCTCCAGGTTGACGGTCTTGGTGACCTGGCCGTCGACGAACCAGCGCCCGTTGATCTGGTGCGGCGTGAAGAACGGCGGCAACGCGCAGGAGGCGCGCAGCGCCTCGCTCACCGGCACATTCTTCCACGGCGCCTTGCCGAAGGTCACGTGCTCGAAGGTGTCCTGGTCGGTCGCCCCGATGAAGAGCTCGGTCTTGAAGTCGCCGAACGCGTCGTCGTGCCCGTAGGCCTCGATCGCCTGCTTGAAGTAGTTCTTGAGCGCGCCGCCCTTGAAAAACCCGGTCGGGATCGAGCGCAGCACCTTCCGCGTCCACTTCGCCGGGTCCAGGCCCGCCCACGACATCGTCTCGGCGAGGAGGCGCTTGGCGATGTCGCGCGTCGCCACGTCGAAGAGCATGCTGCCGCTCAGCGGCGGCAGCACCGCGCTCGTCCCGTTCATCGCGCGGATCACCTCGGACGTCGGCACGCGCCCGGCGATGAGGGCGGCGCAGATCGAGCCGCTGGAGATCCCGGAGAGCGCGTCGACGTCGACGATCTTCCGCCCCGTCATGCCCTTGCCCAAGGCGTGCAGCACGCCGACCTGATAGAGGAAGCCTTCGAGGCCGCCGCCGCTCAGCGCCATGCCGACCTTCTCGTCGCGGATGATGCCGCGGTCCAACACGCGCTTCAGCCACCGCAGGACGGCGGCCGTGTTTTTCGGGGCGATGCAGACGTCGCGGACCAGGGCGCGGCCGAGCTGGAAGGCGCGAAACGCCTCATTTTCGGCGTTTTCCAGGATCGCGACGACGCGGCTCATCGGGAACAGGAAGTCGGGGCCCCACAGGTCCGCGAACGCCTTGACGTCGTCCCGGATGCGGGCGAGCGCCGAGCGCGCCTCGGTCCCGCCGTTGCGCTCGTCGTAGATCAGGAGGTCGACGGGATGCTGCCGGAGGTGCGGCGTGATCGCGTCCAGGTCCGAGATCAGGTGGACCTTGAGGACGAGCCGGTCGAGGACGTGGTGCTCGAGGCGGTAGGCCTCCGCCACGCCGCCGTTGCCTCCGAGCGGCTTGGCGCCGAGCCGCTTGAGCGCGATCCGCGTGCGGTCGATCTGGGCCACGGAGGCGACGAAAAGGAGATGGTGGAGCAAACGTTACTCCGCGGCCTGAGCCTTGAATTCCTGGAGGTTATTGAGCAGCGTCGCGACGCTCACGAAGCCCGTGATGTTGCGCCGCTTCGCCGCGTCCGCCGATTTCGGCATGAGCACCAGCGTCGGCAGGCTCTGGAGCCCGTATTTTTCCTGGATCTTGTCGTTGGAATCGGTGGATTCGGTCAGGTCCATCTTGAGGAGCACCCAGTCCCGGGCGAGGGCCGCGAGCACCGTCTGGTCGGCGAACGTGGATTTGTCCATCTTCTTGCACGCCTCGCACCACTCGGCCCACATGTCGACCAGGATCGGCTTGCCGGAAGCCTTCGCCGCGGCGAAGGCCTCGGCCTCGGTGTGGTGCCAGGTCATGCCGGCGTGCGCGTCGGCGGCGCCGGCGGCGCCCGTCGTCAGCTGCTGCGAGTAGGCGAAGATCCCGATGCCGAGCAGCCCCGTCGGCAGGATCATTCCATATTTGTTGTTTTGGAGCGCCGGCACCACCACCCAGATCACCGCCAGCACGAGCCCGACGCCGAGCGCGACCGGCGCGACCGCCCCCAAAAAGGGCTTGAGCTGGTCGAGGATGCCGTAGAACGGGATCCGCAGGTAATAGAGGCCGAGCCCGAACATCACGCTGGCGAAGAGGAGCTTCATGCCGATCTGGACCTGCGGCCCGACCTTGACCTGGGCGACCTTGGCCGCCGCGCCGCCGAGGAACACGTAGGGCAGGCCGAAGCCCAAAGAGTAGAGGAAGAGGAGGAGCGTCGACGCCGCGACGCCCTGGTTGCTGTTGGCCGTGTAGGCGAGCAGGGCCGCGAGGATCGGGCCGGTGCAGGGCGCCGCGACCAGGCCGGCGCCGGCGCCCATCAGGAAGGTGTTGCGGTGCGACGGCTTGCCCGCGCCGAGCTTGTTGCCGAGCATCTGGACCTTGGCGAAGTTGCCGAAGCCGAGCATCGTCACGCCGAGGCCGATCATGATCAGCGCGAACACCAGGTTGAAGGTCTTGCTCGCGAGCAGGCTCCCGAACATGCCGCCGCTCAGCGCCGCGACGAGGCCCAGCGCCGTGTACGTGACGACGATGCCGGACGCGTACAGCGCGGCGCTGGCGCGGGGCGAATGGCCTTGGCGCGACAGGAGGCGCAGCGTGATCGGGATCATCGGGTAGACGCAGGGGGTCAGGTTCGACAGGATGCCGCCGAGGAACACGAGCAGCAGCAGCATGCCGTAAGAGAGCGTGCCGCTTTTGAGCTTGCCGGCGACGGTGGACTCGAAGTCCTCCTCGAGCTTGGGGCTGGCCGGGCCCGCGCTCACGACCGGCCCGTCCACGACGGCCTTCCGGGGGGCGAGCGGCGCGAACATCTTTTCGGTGTAGGGAAAGAGGCAGATGACCTTGGTGCAGCCGACGTACTTCGCCGAGAACGGGAAGGTGTCGCGCGTCGCGTCGACCGGGCCGGCGAAGGTCACGAAGAACTCGCCGCCCTCATAGACCTCGACGTCCTTGCCCGACATCGGATCGGGGACCAGCTTCGCTTTGGGGGCCTCGACCTTGACCACCTGGAAGCCGGTCGGCCCCTCGAAGGTCAGGTTTTCCTTATAGATCGACCAGCCCGCGTCGGCCGCCATTCTGGCGCCGACGGTGACCTCGTTGTCCGCCTTGACCGCGGCGTCGATGGCGTCCCAGTGGATGACATCGTGGGGTTTGATGTCCTGGGCCTTCCCGTCGTTGACGTCGGGATTGAAGGTGCCCGGACCCGCCGCATACGCCGTCAAGTTGACCAGGAAAGCCAATAGGATCGACACGATGCGCACGTAGTGCCCCCCC